>NZ_JATABF010000032.1:0-70487 GCF_036533715.1 Vibrio sp. M260121
GTTAAAACATATTGTTGGCTACGTAGCTCAGCTGGTTAGAGCACATCACTCATAATGATGGGGTCACAGGTTCGAATCCCGTCGTAGCCACCATTTATTTTATTGTCTAGGTTTTACCAATTTCCTAGATGATTCAGAAAAGTCGCGGTCGTGGCGGAATTGGTAGACGCACCAGATTTAGGTTCTGGCGCCGCAAGGTGTGAGAGTTCAAGTCTCTCCGACCGCACCATACTTTTCTAATTTGATATGTCTTTTGACTATCGCCCGTAGGTCTATCGCCAAGCGGTAAGGCAGCGGCTTTTGATGCCGCCATTCCCTGGTTCGAATCCAGGTAGACCTGCCATTACTCTCCCTTTAAAGGGACGTTATTGAGGTTTTACCAATTTTCTCGATAACAACAATTAAGATGCGGTCGTGGCGGAATTGGTAGACGCACCAGATTTAGGTTCTGGCGCCGCGAGGTGTGAGAGTTCAAGTCTCTCCGACCGCACCATCTTAATTAAAAACATATTGTTGGCTACGTAGCTCAGCTGGTTAGAGCACATCACTCATAATGATGGGGTCACAGGTTCGAATCCCGTCGTAGCCACCATTTATTCCGATAAATAGTTTATACTTAAGACTATTGATAAGAAGCGTTAAAGCGCGGTCGTGGCGGAATTGGTAGACGCACCAGATTTAGGTTCTGGCGCCGCAAGGTGTGAGAGTTCAAGTCTCTCCGACCGCACCATAACTTTCCTTAAATGGAAAGCACTTAGTTGAAAGACTAAGACCTGTAGGGCTATCGCCAAGCGGTAAGGCAGCGGCTTTTGATGCCGCCATTCCCTGGTTCGAATCCAGGTAGCCCTGCCATTACAAAACGTTGTTAAGGTTATACCAATTACCTTAGTAACTAAAAAACACGATGCGGTCGTGGCGGAATTGGTAGACGCACCAGATTTAGGTTCTGGCGCCGCAAGGTGTGAGAGTTCAAGTCTCTCCGACCGCACCATGATTGAAAAACCCAGCATTAATTTGCTGGGTTTTTTCTTTTTTCCGATTCTGGACTCGGTAGATCTCTGATTTATCGAATTAAAAAAGCGAGCTCATGGCTCGCTTTTTTTCTATCTATTACTTTTCTACCTGACGCTTAGCGGTATCCAGACTTACATACCCAATGCGTACTTCAATACTTGTGCTTTAATCGGCCCTGAATTTTCCGCCAATTTTAATGCTGCATTACGAGCGAACTTCAATGGACCTAAATCATTACTAAAGCCTTTATAGAACACATCCATGCCCGTTTGCATTAACAAGTTATCTGGTCGACGCGCGCGCTCATACTTGGCAAGTAATGCTTCATTAAGTTGCTCTTGCTGATCCGTCACTGAAAGCAGGACATCAACATCTTTGAAGCCAAGGTTCACGCCTTGCCCAGCAAGTGGGTTAATTGTATGTGCAGAATCGCCCACTAACACGCAATTCTTGTTTGAATAACTTTGAGCATGACGGCGAGTGAGTGGGAATGAGCCAAACTGTAAAACGTCGATATCACCCAACTCAGCAGGGAAATGACGTAGGATCTCTTCTTTTAGCTGAGGTTTCGTCATCGTGCATAATTGTTTAATGCGTTTTGGCGAGTCATACCACACCAGCGAGCCCTGCCCTACTTCTTTGCCATCTTCAGTTAATGAGCATAGTGGCAAGAACGAGCGTGGACCTGACGGAGTAAATTGCTGCCAAGTGATGTCTTGTTGAGGAAGTTCGGTTTTCACGTTGATCAGCATACAATGTTGACGGTAATCCCATGCGGTTACGCCAATACCCGCCAATTGACGAACTTTTGAGTTCGCGCCATCGGCACCAACCACCCAACTCGCTTCAAACTGCTCGCCACTTTCTAGCGTTACACGGTTTACCTCGGTAAATTCAATGTCTTTTAGTCGCTCTGGACACATCACCGTTAAGTTGTCGTATTGTGCGAAAGCTTGCCAAAGGCCTAGTTGGATTAGGCGGTTTTCAACAATGTATCCTAACTGCTCCAATGACAGTTCATCAGAGTGAAAGCGAGTACGGCACTCTGGGTGTTCCCACGTTTCCAAACGGCGATAAGGACACACTCGCATACTCTCAATTGCTGACCATGCACCTAATGAATCAAGTAACTTCACTGACTGATGAGAAATCGCAGAAACGCGAATGTCCAACGCTTGAGAAGCCTCAAACGCCTTTGGCTCTGCACCTTCTACCACTACAACGCTTCTGCCTTGCTTGGCAAAGCCAACAGCCACCGCTGCCCCGACCATGCCGCCACCGATTACGGCGATGTCATACTTGTTCATTTTTTGCTCTTCATCATATTGATTAATTGGCGTTTTTTAATTGTACGTTCCGTGGCTATTTTTACAAAATTGTTTAACAAAAAACCTTGCTGTATATAGGGCAAAAAACTAGATTTCATCAGGGTTTGCAGAGAATTTGTCAGATCACTAGTCAGGTGCTTTTTAAAGCAGTACAATACGCCGCTTACCGCCGAGATGGCGGCTATAATTTGAGCAATAGCTCTCCGATTTAAGAACAACTGAACGAGCGAAAGTGAGATGAGTAAGAAACTGCTAATTAAAACCTGGGGCTGCCAGATGAACGAATACGATTCATCAAAAATGGCCGACCTGCTTAATGCTGCAAACGGCTATGAGCTGACCGAAGAGCCAGAGGAAGCAGACGTACTTCTACTTAACACCTGTTCGATCCGTGAAAAAGCGCAAGAGAAAGTTTTCCACCAGCTTGGCCGTTGGAAGACACTAAAAGATAAAAAGCCTGGCGTAGTTATCGGCGTAGGTGGTTGTGTAGCAACTCAAGAAGGTGACCACATCCGTCAGCGTGCTCCATACGTTGATGTAATTTTTGGTCCACAAACTCTTCACCGTCTTCCTGAGATGATTAAACAATCTCAATCGGATGAAGCACCAGTAATGGACATTTCATTCCCAGAAATCGAAAAATTTGACCGTCTACCTGAGCCTCGTGCTGAAGGTGCAACGGCATTCGTTTCTATCATGGAAGGCTGTTCTAAGTACTGCACTTACTGTGTAGTACCGTACACTCGTGGTGAAGAAGTAAGCCGTCCAATGGATGACGTACTGTTTGAAATCGCACAGCTAGCAGATCAAGGCGTACGTGAAGTAAACCTACTAGGTCAAAACGTAAACGCGTACCGTGGTCCTATGCACGACGGTGAAATCTGTTCATTTGCAGAACTGCTTCGTTTGGTTGCGTCTATCGATGGTATTGATCGTATCCGCTTTACAACAAGCCACCCATTAGAGTTTACTGATGACATCATCGCAGTATACGAAGACACACCTGAGCTAGTAAGCTTCCTTCACCTACCAGTACAAAGTGGTAGTGATCGAGTGCTGACTATGATGAAACGTCCTCACACTGGGATTGAGTACAAGTCGATCATCCGTAAACTTCGTAAAGCACGTCCTGATATCCAAATCAGTTCTGACTTTATCGTTGGTTTCCCTGGTGAAACAGACAAAGATTTCCAAGACACCATGAAGCTAATCAAAGACGTAGACTTTGACATGAGCTTCAGCTTCATCTTCTCTCCACGTCCAGGTACGCCAGCGGCAGATTACCCTTGTGACCTATCAGAGCAAGTGAAGAAAGAGCGTCTATACGAGCTACAACAAACCGTAAACGCACAAGCAATGCGCTACTCTCGCCTAATGCTAGGCACTGAGCAACGCGTTCTGGTTGAAGGTCCTTCTAAGAAGAACCTAATGGAGCTTCGTGCTCGTACAGAAAACAACCGTGTAGTAAACTTTGAAGGTAGCGCAGACCTAATCGGTCAGTTCGTTGACGTGAAGATTACGGATGTATTTGCTAACTCACTACGTGGTGAGCTAGTGCGCACAGAAAAAGACATGGACCTTCGTAGTGTGATTTCACCAACGCAAATGATGGCGAAAACGCGTCGCGAAGATGAGCTAGGTGTAGCTACTTTTACGCCATAAGCTCGTACAAATAGCCATTGAGAGCCTGGTCGTTATCAGGCTCTCGTTAAATGGCATAAAATGAGAGGCAACATTGAGCAATAAAATCGTAACGCTAGAAATCAATCTAGAACCTTCAGACAACCGCCGACTAGCAAGCCTGTGCGGTCCATTCGATGACAACATCAAGCATTTAGAACGTCGTCTAGGCGTTGAAATTAACCACCGTAGCGACCTTTTCACCATTGTCGGTAAACCTCATACCGCAGCAGCTGCGCTGGATATTCTGAAAACCCTTTATGTAGACACCGCTCCTGTCCGCGGCGAAACGCCTGATATCGAACCAGAGCAGATCCATCTGGCGATCAAAGAATCAGGTGTGCTGGAGCAAAATACCGAGTCAAACATCGAACACGGTAAAGAAGTCTTCGTAAAAACTAAGAAAGGCGTGATCAAGCCTCGTACACCAAATCAGGGTCAATACCTGATGAACATGGTGACGCACGATATCACTTTCGGTATCGGTCCTGCAGGTACAGGTAAAACTTACCTAGCAGTTGCAGCAGCCGTTGACGCACTAGAACGCCAAGAGATCCGTCGTATTCTACTTACTCGTCCTGCGGTTGAAGCAGGTGAGAAACTGGGTTTCCTACCTGGTGATTTGAGCCAGAAAGTCGACCCTTACCTACGTCCTCTGTACGATGCCCTATTTGAAATGTTGGGCTTTGAGCGCGTAGAAAAGCTGATTGAACGTAACGTGATTGAGGTAGCACCTCTTGCTTACATGCGTGGTCGTACTCTAAACGACGCCTTCATCATTCTTGATGAGAGCCAAAACACCACCGTTGAGCAGATGAAGATGTTCCTAACGCGTATCGGCTTCAACTCTCGTGCAGTTATCACCGGTGACGTTACACAGATTGACTTGCCTCGTGGTGCGAAATCAGGTCTTCGTCATGCAATTGAAGTACTGAGCGAAGTTGATGACATCAGCTTTAACTTCTTCCAAGCTGACGACGTAGTGCGCCACCCAGTGGTTGCTCGTATCGTTAATGCTTATGAGAAGTGGGAAGCGCAAGACCAGAAAGAACGTAAAGAGTTTGAAAAACGCCGTCGTGAAGAACGTGATGCCAAACTGCTAGAAGCAGCAAAAGCAGAACTGAGTGCACAAGTCGCGGCGACTAAGGAATAACCATGGCAATTGAACTTGATTTGCAACTGGCAGTCGAAAATGAAGAAGGCTTACCTTCTGAACAAGATTTCCAATTGTGGCTAGATAAGACTATTCCTCTTTTCCAACCACAAGCGGAACTGACGATTCGTATTGTCGACGAGCAAGAAAGTCACGAGCTAAACCACGAATACCGTGGTAAAGACAAGCCGACCAACGTGCTATCTTTCCCATTCGAAGTACCACCAGGTATGGAGATGGATCTACTGGGCGATTTGATTATCTGTCGCCAAGTCGTTGAAAAAGAGGCAGTAGAGCAGAACAAGCCTCTACTAGCACATTGGGCGCATATGGTTGTACATGGCAGCTTGCATCTGCTAGGTTATGACCATATCGAGGATGATGAAGCTGAAGAGATGGAATCCCTCGAGACAGAAATCATGCAAGGTATGGGTTACGAAGACCCGTATATTGCTGAAAAAGAGTAACTTTGGTTGCTCGACAGGGAAAGGCGAACCACCCAGATAGCCATCTCGTGCTCGTCTTTCTATGTGAGCTATCACACATCTGATAGCGTTACTTAATTGAGAAACAATGAACGAAGATAATTCTCCCTCTTCTAATGAAGGCAAGAAAGAAAAGGCAGAAGGTCCGAGTAGAAAGTCCTTCTTTGAACGTCTAGGTCAACTATTTCAAGGCGAACCAAAAGACCGCCAAGAGCTTGTAGATGTAATCCGCGACTCTGAAATTAATGACCTGATTGACCACGACACCCGCGACATGCTTGAAGGTGTTATGGAAATCTCCGAAATGCGCGTGCGTGACATCATGATCCCGCGTTCGCAAATGGTTACCGTTGAGCGCACAGACGATCTTGATACTTTGATCGCGCTAATTACTGATGCTCAACACTCTCGCTACCCTGTGATCAGCGAAGATAAAGACCATGTGGAAGGCATTCTACTAGCGAAGGACTTACTCAAATACTTGGGCTCAGGCAGTAACCCATTTGATATCGAAGAAGTAATTCGACAAGCAGTGGTTGTACCGGAAAGTAAACGTGTCGACCGTCTGTTAAAAGAGTTCCGTGAAGAACGTTATCACATGGCGATTGTTGTCGATGAATTCGGTGGCGTTTCTGGTCTCGTGACTATCGAAGATATCCTTGAAGAAATCGTAGGGGATATTGAAGATGAATTCGATGACGATGAAGAAACCGATATCCGTAAGCTAAGCAAACACACGTTTGCTGTCAGAGCTCTGACAACCATTGAAGAGTTTAATGAGACATTCGGTACCAACTTCAGCGATGAAGAAGTGGATACCGTTGGCGGCATGGTAATGACTGCTTTTGGTCACCTACCATCGCGTGGCGAAGTCGTAGAAATTGATGCATACAGCTTCAAAGTAACGGCTGCCGACAACCGTCGTGTCATTCAACTACAAGTGACGATTCCAGACGAAGAAACGCTGGTTGAAGCCACTCAAGAGTAACGCGATACCCTAACAACGGGAATATCAGAAAAATATAATGATGAATGTACTCTTTCATCGCCTCAAGCGGCCCTTAGTGGCCGCTTTTGTTGGCGCCTCCACTACCCTAGCATTTGCCCCTTACCAGTTATGGCCAATCGCCATACTCAGCCCTGCTATCCTACTTATTCTTCTTGCAAACCAGTCACCTAAGCGCGCGCTTTGGATCGGTTATGCATGGGGTTTAGGACAATTCGCCACGGGTGTAAGTTGGGTTTACGTCAGCATTGCTGGCTTTGGCGGTATGCCGCTGATTGCAAACGTCTTCCTAATGGGCCTACTGATCGCTTACCTGTCGGTTTACACTGGCCTGTTTGCTTGGCTCAGCAATAAGTTCTTCCCTGAATTCACGATAAGCAAAGCCCTCCTAGCAGCTCCTGCGTTATGGCTAGTTACTGATTGGCTGCGTGGCTGGGTGATGACAGGATTCCCTTGGCTATGGCTTGGCTACAGCCAAATCGACGCGCCTTTCGCAAGCTTCGCCCCTATTGGTGGCGTAGAGCTTCTAACGCTATTCATTATGATCAGCGCTGGTGCGCTCGCTTACGCTTGGGTTCACAAACAGTGGTTGATGATCGTCATCCCTGCGGTGCTATTAAGTGCGGGCTTCGGTATTCGCCAATATGACTGGGTAACCCCTCGTGTTGAAGACACCACCAAAGTGGCGCTGATCCAAGGTAACGTTGACCAAAATCTAAAATGGTTACCGAGCCAACGTTGGCCAACCATCATGAAGTACGCAGATCTGACTCGTGAAAACTGGGATGCGGACATCATTGTATGGCCAGAGGCTGCCATTCCTGCGTTTGAAATCGAAGTACCATCTTTCCTAAGAAACATCGATGCTGCCGCGAAGATGAACAACAGCGCCATCATTACCGGTGTCGTGAACCAAGGTGAAGACGGCCAGTTCTACAACAGCATTCTATCGCTGGGTGTGAATCCATACGGCGACTACAGCTTTGATATGGATAAGCGCTACCACAAACACCACCTATTACCATTTGGTGAGTTTGTTCCGTTTGAAGATGTACTGCGTCCACTAGCACCATTCTTCAACTTACCGATGTCATCGTTCAGTCGTGGTGATTTTGTTCAGCCAAATATCGTGGCTAACGGTAAGCATATGGACCCAGCACTGTGCTACGAGATAATCTTCAGTGAACAAGTACGCCAAAACGTCACTGACGATACTGATTTCATCCTAACGCTGTCTAACGACGCGTGGTTTGGTCATTCGATTGGTCCATTGCAACACATGGAAATCGCGCGTATGCGTGCCCTTGAGCTTGGTAAGCCACTTATTCGCTCCACCAACAATGGCGTAACCGCAGTAACAGACCACAAAGGCAAGGTGATTGAACAGCTCCCTCAGTTTGAGACGGCCGTACTTCGTGCAGAACTTGTTCCAACTGATGGACAAACACCATACCGTATTGTCGGCACTTGGCCGCTGTACATTTGGTCGGCGCTGAGCTTGCTACTTGCTTGGTGGTTACCAAGAAAGAAAAAGTCATAAACGCAAAAAAGAGGCTCTAGGGCCTCTTTTTTATTCTTTGCTCTTTCGACTACAAATGTTATGGCTTGAGTGACTGACGACTAAAGCCAGTATGATTGCACTTGATACATGGAATGATCACGGTCGGATGATTATACGTCGTCTTATGACCACACTCGTCACAGACTAAAGTACCAAGGCCAATCACCTCTCCCGCTTCATAAAGCCCTTGATGCTCCAAATCATCAAATAGCTCGACCCATTCCACTTTGGTTCGATCGGTAATATCGAGCAGACCTTGCCAAATTGAATCAGCAATCGTGAGATAGAAAGGCCCACTCTTACCTTCTTCATAGTTGTCGGAGAACTCTTTTAAATCGGCTTTTACATAGGCGGATATCAGTGAGAGTTCGTCTTTGGTCATGTCGTTGGCAGCATCCACCACTTTGCCCGACGTTTCGAATACTTTGTTAACTTCATCCGGGCTGTGCTTCAAGGTTTCAATCACATCCTCGAGCATTTCCTCATAACCTGCTTTACGTTTAGGCATAACTGACCTCCATCTTTCCACTACCAAGCGTCACTTCAAGGCGCATGGTTATAGATTGGCTATTGTTGTGATCCCTAGCTTTAGGTATTCTATGACGATCTATTTAAGTCTGTTCTAACCGAACTCACAAATTCCAAGATAACCGGATACCATCGATGCAAGAACAATACAATCCACAAGACCTTGAACAGAAAGTTCAAAAGCACTGGGATGACAACAAGACCTTTGTTGTAAGTGAAGACCCAAACAAAGAAAAATTCTACTGTCTATCCATGTTCCCATACCCAAGTGGCCGACTGCACATGGGTCACGTGCGCAACTACACCATCGGTGACGTAGTATCTCGTTTCCAACGCCTACAAGGCAAAAACGTAATGCAACCAATCGGTTGGGATGCGTTTGGTCTACCTGCAGAAAACGCAGCGGTTAAAAACAACACCGCGCCTGCACCTTGGACTTACGAAAACATCGAATACATGAAGAACCAACTTAAGCTTCTTGGCTTTGGTTACGATTGGAACCGTGAATTCGCAACATGTACACCTGAGTACTACCGTTGGGAACAAGAGTTCTTCACTAAGCTTTACGAGAAAGGTCTGGTTTACAAAAAGACTTCTTCTGTTAACTGGTGTCCAAACGACCAAACTGTTCTTGCAAACGAGCAGGTTGAAGACGGCTGCTGCTGGCGTTGTGACACTCCAGTAGAGCAAAAAGAAATTCCTCAGTGGTTCATCAAGATCACAGAATACGCTCAAGAGCTGCTAGACGATCTAGACAAACTTGAAGGTTGGCCAGAAATGGTGAAAACCATGCAGCGCAACTGGATCGGTCGTTCTGAAGGTGTTGAGCTTAAGTTTGAAGTGAAAGGTCAACAAGACCTAGAAGTTTACACAACACGTCCAGACACACTAATGGGTGTGACTTACGTTGGTATCGCAGCAGGTCACCCTCTAGCGGCTATCGCAGCAGAGAACAACCCAGAACTAGCAGCGTTCATCGAAGAGTGTAAGAACACTAAAGTAGCAGAAGCTGAATTGGCGACAATGGAGAAGAAAGGCATGGCAACAGGCCTTACTGCTATTCACCCATTGAACGGCCGTGAAGTTCCTGTTTACGTAGCAAACTTCGTACTGATGGACTACGGTACAGGCGCTGTAATGGCAGTACCTGCACACGACCAACGTGACTTCGAATTCGCAACTAAGTACGGTCTAGATATCGTGCCTGTTATCAAGCCACTTGATGGCAGCGAGTTAGACGTTTCTGAAGCAGCATACACAGAGAAAGGTGTACTGTTCGATTCAGGTGAATTTGACGGTCTAGAATTCCAAGCGGCATTCGATGCGATCGCAGCGAAACTAGAAGCAGAAGGCAAAGGCACGAAGACAGTAAACTTCCGTCTACGTGACTGGGGTGTATCTCGTCAACGTTACTGGGGTGCGCCAATCCCAATGGTAACCACTGAAGACGGTGAAGTTCACCCAGTACCAGCTGACCAACTACCAGTCATTCTTCCAGAAGACGTGGTAATGGACGGCGTAACGAGCCCAATCAAAGCAGACAAAGAATGGGCGAAGACAACTTTCAACGGCGAACCTGCTCTACGTGAGACAGATACGTTCGACACGTTCATGGAGTCTTCTTGGTACTACGCGCGTTACTGTTCACCACAAGCTGACGACATCCTAGATCCAGAAAAAGCAAACTACTGGCTACCAGTAGACCAGTACATCGGTGGTATCGAGCACGCTTGTATGCACCTATTGTACTCTCGCTTCTTCCACAAACTGCTACGTGATGCGGGCTACGTTACTTCTGACGAACCGTTCAAGCAACTACTGTGTCAAGGCATGGTACTAGCAGATGCGTTCTACTTTGAGAACGAGAAAGGCGGTAAAGAGTGGGTTGCTCCAACTGACGTTAAAGTTGAGCGTGACGGTAAAGGTCGCATCACTTCTGCTACTGACAACGAAGGTCGCAACGTTGAACACTCAGGCATGATTAAGATGTCTAAGTCGAAGAACAACGGCATCGACCCACAAGAGATGGTAGACAAGTACGGTGCTGACACAGTACGTCTATTCATGATGTTTGCTTCACCAGCGGACATGACACTTGAGTGGCAAGAGTCTGGCGTAGAAGGTGCTAACCGCTTCCTGAAACGTGTTTGGAAACTGGTTCGCACTCACGCTTCAAAAGGCGCTGCTGAGTCTGTTGATACAGCTGCACTTTCTGGTGACCAAAAAGCGCTACGTCGCGACGTTCATAAGACTATCGCAAAAGTGACTGACGATATCGCTCGTCGTCAAACATTCAACACTGCGATTGCCGCTATCATGGAACTGATGAACAAGCTTGCGAAAGCGCCTCAAGAGTCAGCACAAGATCGTGCGATCCTTGATGAAGCACTTAAAGCCGTAGTTGCAATGCTTTACCCAATCACTCCGCACATCTCATACGAGCTATGGACTGCGCTAGGTGAATCAGACATCGATAACGCAGTTTGGCCAACGTTTGACGAGAAAGCACTGGTTGAAGACGAGAAGACTATCGTTGTAATGATCAACGGTAAGCTACGTGCGAAACTAATTGTTGCTGCTGACGCTTCAGAAGAGCAAGTTCGTGAGCTTGGTCTAAACGATGAGAACGCGAAGAAGTTCCTAGATGGCCTAACTATCCGTAAAGTCATTTACGTACCAGGTAAACTATTGAACATCGTTGCAAACTAGCCGATCGCTATTAACGAAACGCAGCTTGCAAAAACTCAACGCCGAACGAACTTATTCGTTCGGCATGAGTCTTTTTAACAGGGTGAGTCATCACCCTGTTTATTTACCTCAAACCATTCACGTCGAGTGGTTTAAGGTAAATAACCCCTTCAATTTAGGATGAATACAATCAATGCGCTTTTTCTCTTTGATTAAACTACCAGTGGTATTGGTATTAGCGGGGCTTCTTTCTGCCTGTGGTTTTCACCTTCGTGGTGAGTACTCCGTTCCGGAAGAACTGCACACAATGTCTTTCACGAGCTACGACGAATACAGCCCACTTACGCGCTACATCCGCGATCAACTTGAATTGAATAAAGTCGACTTGGTTCAACCATCTTCGAACACACCAAACCTGCATCTCATTGAAGCAACCATCGACGAGCGCACGCTATCTCTGTACCAAAACAGCCGTGCGGCAGAAAAAGAACTGACTTACGTAGTGAAATACCGCGTGACTATTCCAGGCTTCGGCGCAAAAGACTTTACGACAACGGTAAACCGTAACTACCTAGACAACCCGCTAACTGCACTAGCAAAATCGGTAGAACGTGACGTTATCGAAGACGAAATGCGTCAACAAGCGGCGAGCCAAATGATGCGCCAGCTTGGTCGTGTTCGAGCGGAATACGAACAAGGCCACATTACTCCAGAAGCGACAAACGCTAACTCTACGAACACAAACTCTTAATCAGAATGCGAATTTTTGCCGACAAGCTGGCTGACCATCTAGCGAAACACATTAAGCAGGTTTACCTGATCTTTGGTAATGAACCTCTGTTGATTCAAGAAAGCCGTCAAACGATCCAAAACATGGCTCGTCAACAAGGCTTTGAAGAAAGACACCGTTTTGCTGTCGATGCCAGCTTAGATTGGAATCAAGTGTACGACTGCTTCCAAGCGCTAAGTCTATTCTCTAGCCGTCAACTCATTGAGCTGGAGCTGCCAGAGGCAGGAGCTAACGCAGCGATCAGTAAAGAGCTGGTCAACCTATGCGAAATGCTGCATGACGACATCATGCTTGTGGTTGTGGGTAGCAAGCTGACCAAAGCGCAAGAGAACGCAAAGTGGTTTAAAGCTCTGAGCGGCAAAGGCGATTGGGTAAGCTGCTTAACGCCGGATTTACAGCGTCTACCAATGTTCGTGCAAGCACGTTGCCGAGCTTTAGGGCTAAAAGCTGATCAACAATCGCTGCAAATGTTGGCACAGTGGCACGAAGGTAATTTGTTCGCGCTATCGCAAAGTTTAGAGAAACTTGCTCTACTCTACCCTGATGGTGAACTGACCGTTGTACGCTTAGAAGAGGCTCTGAGTCGCCATAACCACTTTACAACGTTCCACTGGATTGATGCTCTGCTTGCTGGCAAAGGCAACCGTGCCCAACGCATTCTGCGCCAACTGGAAGCAGAAGGCGTAGAAACCGTTATTCTGATCCGTAGTGTCCAAAAAGAGTTCAACCAACTACTGAATATGCACCGCGACTTGACCCAAATGGGCATGAGTCAGGTGTTTGAAAAGCATCGAGTGTGGCAAAACAAGCGCCCACTCTACAATGCTGCGCTGACTCGTCTGTCAGCCTCACGAATTTGCGCGCTTTTATCTCTTTTGGCGCACGCCGAGATAAAAGCCAAAACCCAATATGATGAATCTGTGTGGCCAACGATCCACCAGTTGAGCTTAGAAACCTGCTCTCCTGATATTAAGCTGGCAATTTAAAATTCAAAGCGTGATATAGTGCGCGACCAGTTTTGATAACCATTATTCAAAACGCCCACAGACAGAAAAGAAAATACCGAGGAAAACCGAGTGCTTCGCGAAGAACTTAAAGACTTTTTAGCCGATAAAGCCGACGACATGAAAGCGGAAGAGATTGTTATTCTAGATGTAGAAGGCAAATCAAGCGTGACAGATTACATGATCATTTGTACTGGTACGTCTAAGCGTCACGTTTCATCTATCGCTGATCACGTCGCATCTGAAGTGAAGAAAGCAGGTCTAGAGCCGCTAGGTATGGAAGGCGAAAATGAAGGCGAATGGGTTGTCCTAGATATGGGTGACGCAATGCTTCACGTGATGCAAGAAGAGCACCGCGAGCTATACCAACTAGAAAAACTCTGGGGTTAATCGTTTGAAAATTCAACTAATTGCCGTCGGCACAAAAATGCCAAAATGGGTCGAAGAAGGTTTTCAAGAATATCGTCGTCGTTTCCCACACGATATGCCACTCGAGTTGGTTGAAATCCCTGCGGGCAAACGCGGCAAAAATGCAGACATCGCGCGTATCTTGCAAAAAGAAGGCGAAGCGATGTTGGCAGCCGTGCCGAAAGGTGCACGTATCGTCACCCTAGATATCCCGGGCAAAAAGTGGGACACCCCACAACTGGCAGAGCAACTGGAAGCGTGGAAACTCGATGGGCGTGACGTATCGATTCTGATCGGTGGCCCTGAAGGTTTAGCTCCAGCATGTAAAGCCGCAGCAGACCAAAGTTGGTCACTGTCAGCCCTGACGCTACCGCACCCACTTGTGCGTATCGTGATGGCGGAAAGTTTATACCGAGCGTGGAGCATTACTGCTAACCACCCTTACCACCGCGAATAATCGCTACTAAGCTGTAGAGACAAGCGTTAATGATTCGTAAACGCCGCAGTCAAATTCGAGATTACCAAGCAGAAGCGCGCCTATTTTCTAGTCGCGCTATTTTTGCTTTTCTGGGTATCGTCATTTTGATGGGCTTGCTGGTCGCCAACATGTACAACATTCAGGTGAACCAGTTCCAAGACTACCAAACCCGCTCTAACGACAACCGCATCAAAGTGGTGCCAATTGCACCTAACCGTGGTCTTATCTATGACCGCAACGGTATTTTGCTCGCTGAAAACCGCCCTGTGTTCAACCTGGAACTGACTCCAGAAAAAATCAAAGACATTGACGGTACGATCAAAGAGCTACAAACCATTCTTGAGATCACACCAGAACAGGTCGAGCGCTTTCATCGTGAACGCAAGCGTACTCGCCGCTTCAAATCGGTACCATTGCTGACTCAATTAGATGAAAGCCAAGTGGCTATCTTCTCGGTAAATCAATACCGATTCCCAGGTGTGGAAATCAGCGCAACACTGAAACGCTATTACCCATTCAGTGAAGTTCTCACCCACGTTATTGGCTACGTATCGCGCATTAACGATCGTGATATGCAACGTCTGATTCGTGAAGAGAAAGATGCCAACTACCAAGCGACTCGTGACATCGGTAAGTTAGGTATTGAAAAATACTACGAGGATTTATTGCACGGAACGGCGGGCTATCAAGAAGTTGAAGTCAACAGTCGTGGCCGCGTGATCCGCACCTTAAAGTACGTACCACCGATCCCGGGTAAAGACATCGTATTGAACCTTGATATCAACCTACAGCTCTACGTACACCAGCTGCTTGATGGTCGACGTGGCAGTGCTGTCGTACTTGATCCAAGAGACAACGGCGTACTTGCGATGGTATCTAGCCCAAGTTACGACCCGAACGCGTTCGTTCACGGTATTTCTGGCAAAGCATACCGCGCTCTACTGAACGATAAGAATCGTCCGTTGGTCAACCGAACTACGCTAGGTATCTATCCACCCGCCTCAACCATCAAGCCATTTATGGCGGTAGCCGCGCTGGAAGAAGGGGTTATCACACCAAAAACAACGCGTAATGATCCAGGTTACTGGCGCATTCCAAATTCAGACACTCGTCCATTCCGTGACTGGTTACGTTGGGGCCATGGACGCGTTGATATCATTAAATCGATTGAAGAGTCCGTAGATACCTTCTTCTACCAAGTGGCTTATGACATGGGCATCGACCGCATCTCGAATTGGATGATGATGTTTGGTTTTGGTGACTACACGGGCATCGATATTTACGAAGAAAGTAAGGCCAACATGCCGACTCGTGAATGGAAGATGGCTCGTCATAAAACGCCTTGGTACAAGGGTGACACGATTCCGGTTGGTATCGGTCAGGGTTACTGGACAGCAACGCCTATGCAGATTGCCAAAGCAACCTCAGTACTGGTCAACGAAGGTGCTGTGACCGCTCCTCACTTATTGAAAGCCACCATCGATAACGGCGGTGATTTCGAAGAGCAAGAAAATTCAGAATACGTCACCTATCCGCCAATTCAAAATGTGCCAGACAAGTACTGGAATATGGCGAAAGAAGGCATGCGTTTAGTAAACCATGGCACGAAAGGCACCGCTCGTCGCTCTTTCTACAACATGGATTATCAAACCGCAGGTAAGTCTGGTACGGCTCAGGTATTTGGCCTTGGCGAAGACGAAGAGTACAACGCAGATGAAGTCGCCGAACACTTACGCGACCACGCCTTGTTCACTGGCTTTGCCCCATTTGAAGACCCTGAAGTTGTGGTATCAGTCGTACTAGAAAACGCCGGTGGTGGCTCGAGTAACGGTGCACCAGTCGCGAGAAAGATCTTCGACCGAGTCATTATCGGCCCTGAAAAAATAGAACCTGATGAAGAGCAAAACAACGCGAAAGAAGAGGTAACGCAGTAATGAAAATGGATCCCTCTACAGGTAAAAACCGCGCCCTGTTTGAACGCTTCCATATCGACTTGCCGTTATTGCTCGGCATCTTCGCATTGATGGGCTTTGGCCTAGTTATTATGTACAGCGCAAGTGGTCAAAGCTTGGCGATGATGGATCGCCAAGCGATGCGTATGGTGCTGTCTTTGGTTGTGATGATCGTTCTGGCGCAAATCTCACCCAGAACCTATGAGAGCCTTGCCCCATTGATGTTTGTTGGTGGTGTGGTGCTGCTGTTTGGCGTATTGTTCTTTGGTGAAGCCTCCAAAGGTGCTCAGCGCTGGCTAAACCTTGGCTTCGTCCGATTCCAACCTTCCGAACTTCTCAAACTCGCGGTGCCATTAATGGTCGCGCGTTACATCGGCCGCCAACCACTTCCACCGACATTCAAAACACTCATCGTCGCGCTAATTATGGTCTGCTTACCGACCATTCTTATCGCAAAACAGCCTGATTTAGGTACGTCGATTCTGATTGCCGCTTCCGGTATTTTCGTTATTTTCTTGGCAGGTATCAGCTGGAAGATCATTGCGGGCGCTGCAATCGCACTCGGTGGTTTCATTCCTATTCTGTGGTTCTTCTTGATGCGCGAATACCAAAAAGTTCGCGTACGTACTTTGTTTAACCCAGAGTCAGATCCGCTTGGCGCAGGCTACCACATTATCCAAAGTAAGATCGCGATTGGCTCTGGTGGTATTTCAGGCAAAGGTTGGTTGCAAGGTACTCAATCACAACTGGAATTCCTTCCAGAGCGACACACTGACTTTATCTTTGCAGTAATTGCAGAAGAATGGGGTATGATTGGATTTCTTTGCCTACTAACCATCTATCTATTTATTATTGGCCGAGGTCTCTACCTCGCTAGCCAAGCGCAAACTGCGTTTGGTCGAATGATGGCAGGCAGTATTGTACTCAGCTTCTTTGTGTATATTTTTGTAAATATCGGCATGGTGAGTGGCATCCTACCTGTAGTAGGCGTACCTTTACCGTTGATCAGTTATGGTGGTACCTCGATGGTGACGCTTATGGCTGGTTTTGGCATTCTGATGTCGATCCATACGCATCGAAAAGCATTCTCTAAGGCAACCTAGACCATGCAAAAACGCGCTTTATATTCCTTAGTCTTCTCTGCTGTGATTTTGGCCGGCTGTTCTTCTACCGACCAAAAAAAGCAAGACGGCCGTTATGAGCTTGAATCCGATGTGGCTCCAGACAAACCACTTTCGGTCGAGCACATTGAGGATGCGCATCCTAAATATGAGCCGTACAGCTTAGGCGGTAACAGCGATTACAACCTACGCGGTTCGGATTACAAAATCGTTCGTGATGCGAAAGGCTTTACAGAAAAAGGCCGTGCCTCATGGTACGGCAAGAAATTCCAAGGCCACTTAACATCGAACGGTGAAATCTACGACATGTATTCGATGACAGCAGCGCACAAAACGCTGCCACTGCCAAGCTACGTGAAAGTAACTAATACCGACAATGGCAAATCAACCGTTGTACGTGTTAATGACCGTGGCCCTTTCCACGAAGGTCGCATCATTGATTTGAGCTACGCTGCGGCACATAAGCTAGATGTCGTAAAAACCGGTACTGCGAACGTAGAGATTGAAGTCATCACGGTAGATAAGCCGACCGATGAAAAGTCACTCGCTGCGCACCCGAGATATGTCATCCAAGTTGCTTCTTCAAAATATGAAGATCGAGCGCGAACTTTAGGCCAAGAGCTTGGTCAAAAGCTGGATACGGAAACTTTCTTGGAATCAACGAAAGATACGTATCGCTTGTTGTTGGGTCCATATACTGACTATTCCCTGACGCAAGCCACTCTGGATAAAGTAAAGTTGCTCGGCTATTCGTCCGCATTTATTAAAAAACATAAAACTGGCAAATGACCTTGGTGTCATGATTTTCTATGCAGAGCCCCTCTTACATAAGTGGGGATTCTGGTAAGATGTCGACAGTTAACCAAAAAATTTGAATTACCATGAATAAAAATAAGTTTGTGAAATCTATTCTCGTTTCTTCGGTTGCCCTATCTGCAACCATCGCTCAATCTGCTTTTGCTTCACCAGTTGTTGTCCCAGATGCGCCTCAGATCGCAGCTAAAGGCTATGTCCTTATGGATTACAACTCAGGTAAAGTTCTGGCTGAGAAAGAGATGAACACAAAATTGTCTCCTGCTAGTCTGACAAAAATGATGACCAGCTACGTAATTGGCCAAGAGCTAGCGCGTGGTAATATTTCAGAAGACGATGATGTGACCATCAGCAAGAATGCTTGGGCGAAAAACTTCCCTGATTCTTCAAAAATGTTCATCGAAGTAGGCACAACGGTTAAGGTTCACGACCTAAACCGCGGCATCATCATCCAATCGGGTAACGATGCTTGTGTAGCAATGGCAGAACACATTGCTGGCTCAGAAGACGCATTCGTTGATCTAATGAACGCATGGGCAAACACACTAGGCATGAAGAACACGCACTTCGCAAACGTTCACGGTCTAGACAACCCGAACCTATACTCAACGCCTTACGATATGGCGCTACTTGGTAAAGCACTGATCCGTGACGTGCCAGACGAGTACCGTATCTACTCTGATAAGAAATTCACTTACAACGGCATCACTCAGTACAACCGTAACGGTCTACTGTGGGATAAGAGCATGAACGTTGACGGTATCAAAACGGGTCACACGAGCAATGCAGGTTACAGCCTAGTAAGTTCTGCAACAGAAGGTCAGATGCGTCTGGTTGCTGTTGTAATGGGTACAAAAGATGCAAACGCACGTAAATCAGAAAGCAAAAAGCTACTGAGCTACGGTTTCCGCTTCTTCGAAACAGTGGCACCACACAAAGCGGGTGAAACCTTCGTAGAAGAAAAAGTATGGATGGGTAACAAAGACACAGTAGCACTGGGTCTTGACCAAGATACATACGTGACGCTGCCTCGCGGCGAAGCGAAGAACCTTAAAGCAAGCTTCGTACTTGAAAAAGAGCTAGAAGCCCCAATTAAGAAAGGTGATGTAGTTGGTAAGCTATACTATCAGATTGATGGTGAAGATATTGCTGAGTACCCACTAATGGCACTGGAAACAGTAGACCAAGGCAGCCTATTTAGCCGCATGTGGGACTACATCGTATTGTTGTTTAAGAGCTTCTTCTAACAGTCGCTTCTGACCAACAAACAAGTCTGCAAAGCCGCCAACTAGGGCGGCTTTGTTAATCTTGAGTTCACCCTAATTTGACTGTACTATTTCGCACCGCAACGAATACCAACTGGAGTTACCGATATGCTAACCATCAACTCTGATGCAAAATTGAAAGACCTGCTTGAGTTCCCTTGTTCATTTACATACAAGGTAATGGGTCATGCAAAGCCTGAGCTTCCAGAGCTAGTTCTAGAAGTTATCCAGCGCCATGCTCCAGGTGACTACAGCCCAACTGTAAAACCAAGTGCTAAGGGCAACTACCACTCGGTGTCTATCAACATCACTGCAACGTCTATCGAGCAGGTTGAAACCCTTTACAAAGAACTGGGTGAAATCGACATCGTACGCATGGTTCTATAATTTTTTGACAAATTAAATTTTTTTTGAAAGCAGCTTCGGCTGCTTTCTTTTTATTTATCATATAGATAATGCAAGCTAACATATCTTTCAGTTAAAAATCTGTTACTCAGCTGTAGAGCATCGGGTTCATCCGGTTTATAATCCAAAAACTTTATTTATTAGCGACAGGAATTCCCATGCAACACCAACTTGTTGTGAAACGACTTGGACGCCAAGATTATGAGCCTGTATGGAAGGCGATGCATGAGTTCACTGACCAGCGCACAGACGACACGCCTGATGAAGTTTGGTTGGTAGAACACAACCCAGTATTCACGCAAGGTCAGGCGGGTAAAGCCGAGCACCTGATTAATACGGGTGATATTCCTGTCGTTCAAAGCGATCGTGGTGGTCAGGTGACTTATCATGGCCCAGGTCAATTAGTCGCGTACTTCTTGATCAACCTACGTCGCAAGAAATTAGGAGTGCGAGATCTCGTTACGCACATCGAGAACCTCGTTATTAACACTCTTAAGGCATACAATATCGATTCTGCTGCGCGACCTGACGCCCCAGGCGTTTATGTCGACGGTAAAAAAATATGTTCTCTCGGACTTCGCATTCGAAAAGGGTGCTCATTCCATGGTCTAGCGTTGAACGTCAATATGGACTTAGGTCCGTTTTTACGTATAAACCCATGTGGCTATGAAGGAATGGAGATGGTTCAGGTTAGCCAAGTTGGTGGGCCAGAAGACATCGAAGCCGTGGAAAAACAACTAATACAAGAACTCGTTACTTTGCTTGATTACGAGCAAGTAGAATTCAGCACAGAAGCACCTTCTCAAGGTAACAAAGCATGAGCAAACCAATCCAGATGGAAAAAGGCGTTAAATACCGCGACGCCGACAAGATGGCATTGATTCCCGTAAAGAACATGCCTACAGAGCAGAAAGAAGTGCTACGTAAGCCTGATTGGATGAAAATCAAGCTACCAGCCGACAGCCAACGTATTCAAGACATCAAATCAGCAATGCGTAAGAACAACCTTCACTCAGTATGTGAAGAAGCGTCTTGCCCTAACCTAGCTGAATGTTTTAACCACGGTACGGCTACTTTCATGATCCTAGGCGCGATCTGTACCCGCCGCTGTCCATTCTGTGACGTTGCCCATGGCCGTCCGCTTGCTGTTGAAGCTGAAGAGCCGAAGAAACTAGCGAAAACCATCGCAGACATGAAGTTGAAGTACGTAGTAATCACTTCTGTTGACCGTGATGATTTGCGTGACGGCGGTGCGGAGCACTTTGCTAACTGTAACCGCGAAATCCGCGAACTGAACCCGCACATCAAGATTGAAACGCTGGTTCCTGACTTCCGTGGTCGTATGGATGTGGCACTTGATCTTATGAAAGACAACCCGCCAGATGTCTTCAACCACAACCTAGAAACGGCACCTCGTCTGTATCGTAAAGCTCGCCCAGGCGCGAACTACAAATGGTCACTACAATTGCTGCAAAAATTCAAAGAGCAGCATCCAAATGTACCGACGAAATCAGGTCTAATGATGGGCCTTGGTGAAACCAAAGAAGAGATCGTCGAAGTACTGAAAGACCTTCGTGCACATGGCGTAACTATGCTGACTCTTGGTCAGTACCTAGCGCCAAGCCGTCACCACTTGCCAGTAGAACGTTACGTTCCACCTTCAGAGTTTGACGAGCTAAAAGAAATCGCACTAGAACTCGGCTTCACCCACGCGGCGTGTGGTCCATTTGTTCGCTCTTCTTACCATGCCGATATGCAGGCTCAAGGTATTGAGATTAAATAAGCACTCGCTTGTTTTGAAAAGAAAGGTTGGCTCAATGCCAACCTTTCTTGTATCTGCTGAATCTAAACCACTGCCATTCGGATAACGAACCTATAACCTTAAACTAATAGCGCGTCATTCAGAGCCTAAGCGATATCAGGAATCTGCTTTCAACGTACTCTGAGCTGATACTTCCATACGCTAGAAAAACAAAAAGGCCCTCAAATGAGGACCTTTAAATTGGGTGAACTTTCGAAATAGATGGGTCGAGTTCTAGGAGAACACACGGAGTTTGCTTCTAGCAAATGAGTATGTTCGACAACGAAATCGGCTCAGTCTATGAAGAAGGTTACGCGTAAACTGGTAGACGCTTACAAATCTCTAGAACTTTCTGTTTTGTTGCTTCGATAACTTCTTCGTTGCCGATGTTATCTAGAACGTCACACATCCAGTTTGCTAGCTCTTTCGCGTCATCTTCAGTGAAGCCGCGACGAGTAATTGCTGGCGTACCAACACGGATACCAGACGTTACGAATGGGCTGCGTGGGTCGTTTGGAACAGAGTTCTTGTTTACTGTGATGTTTGCTGCACCTAGTGCTGCATCTGCATCTTTACCAGTGATGTCTTTGTCGATTAGGTCAACTAGGAATAGGTGGTTCTCAGTACCGTTAGATACGATCTTGTAGCCACGCTCTTGGAATTGACCAACCATTGCTTTCGCGTTTTTCACTACGTTAGCTTGGTAAGCTTTGAATTCAGGCTCCATCGCTTCTTTGAACGCCACAGCTTTACCAGCGATAACGTGCATTAGAGGACCACCTTGACCGCCCGGGAATACTGCTGAGTTCAGCTTCTTGTACAGCTCTTCACCTTCATTAGAAAGGATAAGACCGCCACGAGGACCCGCTAGCGTTTTGTGTGTAGTCGTTGTTACTACGTGAGCGTGTGGAACTGGTGTTGGGTACTCGCCTGCTGCGATTAGACCAGCAACGTGCGCCATGTCTACGAATAGGTAAGCATCAACTTTGTCTGCGATTTCACGCATGCGTTTCCAATCAACGATTTGCGAGTAAGCAGAAAAACCACCGATGATCATCTTAGGCTTGTGCTCAAGCGCTAGCTGTTCCATCTCGTCGTAGTTGATTTGACCTGCTTCGTCGATACCGTAAGGAATAACGTTGTAGTGCTTACCAGAGAAGTTTACTGGTGAACCGTGAGTTAGGTGACCACCGTGCGCTAGGCTCATACCAAGAACTGTGTCGCCTGGGTTTAGAAGCGCCATGTAAACTGCGCTGTTTGCTTGAGAACCTGAGTGAGGCTGTACGTTCGCGTACTCACAACCAAATAGTTGGCATGCACGATCGATTGCTAGTGCTTCAGCTTTATCTACGTACTCACAACCGCCGTAGTAACGCTTGCCTGGGTAGCCTTCAGCGTATTTGTTCGTTAGCTGAGAACCTTGAGCTTCCATTACACGTGGACTTGTGTAGTTTTCAGAAGCGATAAGTTCAATGTGTTCTTCCTGGCGAAGAGTCTCTTCCTGGATAGCTGCGAACAGTTCCGCATCGTAATCTGCGATGTTCATATCACGCTTAAGCATCTGTATCTCCTGACTCAGATTGGTACTGAAAGTTGCAAAAAAACTGAATAACGACCTAACGCAAACGTTTACGTCGAGCTAATGGCGCGCATTTTACATAATTTGATCTAGGTCATAAAGAGAAATTTGTAATTTTTCTCATGCAGTTTTTTCATGATGACAAGTAAGAACTATCATGACGATATCGCAATCGTTTGACCATGAACCACTGACTGTCAAATTTGTGCTTTACACCCTGTAAAACAACAATTACATAGGTTTACCGTAAATTTTACCCTCTAGCTACCGAAAAGATCATCTTTTTACTACTATGCATGCCCGATTTATCATCAACGACTGCATATTAGATGGAAAAACACTCAAGAAAAGAAGACTGGATGGCAATTCTTACGGGGACCTTTTTGGTCGCTCAAGGCGTTTTCTTTCTCCAATCCGCGAACCTCTTAACCGGAGGCACCACAGGATTGGCTCTGCTTATTAGCCAATTTACACCTTTTACGTTTGGTGTGCTGTACTTTTTAGCCAACTGCCCTTTTTACTTGCTAGCATGGAAACGCTTCGGCCGTCATTTTGCGATTAATAGTGCAATTTCTGGCGCTTTGGTCTCTATCTTTGCTGATCACCTGTATTTACTGATTTCATTGGAATCAATCAACGAAATTTACTGCGCGGTAGCGGGTGGCTTGCTGATGGGCTTGGGTATGTTGATCCTATTCCGTCATCGTTCAAGCTTGGGTGGCTTCAACGTGCTGTGCTTGTTCATTCAGGACAAATTCGGTATTTCGGTCGGGAAATCTCAGATGGCGATCGACGCGTGTATCTTGTTTGCGTCTTTCTTCTTCGTCACACCTTGGGTGATCGGCTTATCGATTCTTGGCGCCTTCGCACTGAACCTTGTACTTGCAATGAATCACAAACCACATCGTTATTCTGTAAGCTACGGGTCATAGGATGAAAAAATAAAAGGCTTTGGGGAGCACTCCAAAGCCTTTTGTTTAGGACCGAAATCCTTAGGGGAAGCTTAATTTTTACTCTTCAATCAGCAAGATGCGAGTTTCGTAAGGACGCAATACCTGATGACTAGAAGCAATCGCGCTGGTCGCATTTTGATAGTTGGAAAGCAGGTTCTTGGCTTTACTCATATCAAAACGATCTGGTAGTACGCACTCCACTTCTTCACCGTAGTAGTTGTTGATACATAGCAGCGTTTGCTTATCGTTCTGACGTGCGTAAGCAAAAATACGTTTGTGCTCTGGCAGAAAGTCCTCGTAACGACCATCAGTGATTACTTGAACCTGTTTACGCAGTTCAATCAGACGTTTGTAGAAGTAGAACACCGAGTTCAAATCAGCAATCGCGGCTTCCGCGTTGATTGCAGAATAGTTCTGAGCCACCTCTAGCCACGGCGTGCCTTCAGTAAAACCCGCATGTTTCGCGCTGTTCCATTGCATTGGGGTACGTGAATTATCACGCGACTTCTGCGCCAAAATCGCCATCATATCGTCGTGAGATACACCATCGCGATTAACCATGATTTCGTACATGTTCGTGCTTTCAACATCGCGATATTGGCTGATTTCGGTGTAGCCCGGGTTGGTCATGCCGATCTCTTCACCTTGATAAACATAAGGTGTGCCTTGCATCATGTGTACCGATGCCGCAAGCATTTTGGCAGATTCAACACGGTATTGTTCGTCGTTACCTAATCGGCTCACAACGCGTGGTTGGTCGTGGTTACACCAAAATAGCGCGCCCCACCCTTTGCCATTTAAGCCAGTTTGCCAATGGTTGAAGATCTGTTTTAGTTGGATGAAATCAAACGGCGCTTTCGTCCACTTATCACCATTCGGGTAATCGACTTTAAGATGGTGGAAATTGAACACCATTGACAGCTCTTTGCCATCTTGCGCTGAATACTGCTGACAATGCTCTAGCGTGGTGGACGACATTTCACCCACCGTCACGCTGCCATATTTTTGGAACACGGCTTCACTGATCTCTTGAAGGTATTCGTGCACACGTGGTCCATCCGTGTAGAAACGGCGACCATCACCAATATCGTCACTTGGGAAGTCTTGTTGCTTGGAAATCAGGTTGATAACGTCAAGACGGAAGCCATCGACACCTTTTTCTGCCCAAAAGCTGATGACTTCTTTCACTTCTTCACGCACTACCGGGTTTTCCCAGTTTAGGTCCGCTTGCTCTTTAGCAAAAAGGTGCAAATAGTACTGACCCGTTTTTTCATCCAGCGCCCAAGCGTTGCCACCAAACTTAGATTGCCAGTTGTTTGGCTCTGCACCATCTACCGGATCTTTCCAGATGTAGTAATCACGGTACGGGCTGTTTTTATCACCCAGTGCTGATTGGAACCACTTGTGTTCTGTCGAAGTATGATTCACCACGATATCCATGATGATTCGAATACCCAGCTGGTGAGCCTCAGCCAACAGGGTATCGAAATCTTGCATGGTGCCGAAATCTGGGTTGATCGCATAGTAATCGGAAATGTCATAACCGTTGTCGATCATTGGTGATTGATAAACCGGCGTCAGCCAAATCGCATCCACACCAAGGTGTTTTAGATAATCCAGCTTAGAAATGATCCCTTTGATATCGCCCGTGCCTTTACTTCCACTGTCACAAAAGCTTTTTGGGTAAATTTGGTAGATGGTTGCGGTTTTCCACCAGCTCTCATCATGCTTGGTCATTGCCATTTCTAACGCTCACTTACCATTAAACGGAAACTTAAAAATCTTAAAAAAATAGAGGAGATAAACGAGGCAGCCAAATCACTGCCTCAGTTTGAATTACGCGTTAGCGGTTTCTAACTCGCCTTTCATCTGTGCGCGCTTATACAACACAAGCGTCAGCGCGACTGGGACGACAATCGCCACCAACATCGCCAGAGCAAATACGCCCCAGAACTGCGGTTGGATAGACAAGATGCCCGGCAAACCGCCCACACCGATGCCGTTCGCCATCACACCTGCACTACCACAGATAGCAGCGGCAATCGCACTACCGATCATCGCGCTCAGCATTGGGAATTTGTATTTCAAGTTGATGCCGTACATCGCTGGCTCAGTCACACCAAGGTAAGCAGAGATAGCCGCAGGCACCGAGATATCACGCTCACCGTGTTTTTTACTGATGATAATGATGCCGACTACTGCAGACGCTTGAGCAATATTTGAAAGTGCAATCAAAGGCCAAATTGGCGTGCCACCTAGCTCTTGCATCAGTTGAAGATCAACCGCGTTGGTGGTGTGGTGAATACCGGTAATTACCAATGGCGCATATAGGAAACCGAAGATGGTTGAGCCAATCATTGCGAAGTCACCCGTCATGGCTGCTTTTGCTGCGAAAGCAACGCCGTCCCCCAACATACGACCAAATGGACCAATGATAGAGTGCGCAAGAATCACAGACACGATGATAGAGACAAACGGCACGACCACTAGGTAGAGGTAAGAAGGAATGATGCGTTTTAAGTTGGTTTCAATAAACGCCAGTGCTATACCAGCAAGCATTGCCGGAATCACTTGTGCTTGGTAGCCCACTTTCTCGATGGCAAATAAGCCAAAGTCCCATACTTCCGGCACTTGCTTACCAATTAGGTAGGCGTTCATTAACTGTGGCGAAACCAGCGTGACACCCAGTGTGATACCCAAAATCGGAGTACCACCGAGTTTTTTCACTGTCGACCAACACACGCCAACCGGTAGGAAGAAGAAGATTGCCTCACCAATCAGCCATAAGAAAGAGTGTACCGTTGCCCAAAACTGGCTGATTTCCGTTAGCGTTTGACCATCAAACATCTTGATGTCGCCAATCACGTTACGGAAACCAAGAATCAAACCACCGGTGATGATCGCTGGTAGCAGTGGTACAAAGATTTCAGCAAGGTGGGAAATACCACGCTCAACGATGTTCATATTTTGACGAGCAGCGTTCTTAGATTCATCTTTGCTCGATTCACTTTTGCCGCTAAGCTCGATCAGTACTTTGTAAACCTCATCAACTTCAGTGCCGATAACGACCTGAAATTGACCGGCATTGGTAAAGCAGCCCTTCACCATAGGCAGTGCATCTAACTGTTTTGTATCGGCTTTGTCAGTGTCATTCAACACGAAACGCAAGCGAGTTAAGCAGTGGCTTACACTGGCAATATTGTCCGATCCCCCGACCAGCTCAATAAGACGCTGTACATCTTGACGCGCAATCTTACTCATAACTTTGTCCACCCTGTATTGGATACATTCAATTCATCGTTTTATTTTTATAATGGGAACATTCCCATCTGATGATTTTAATAGTGCCATTTCGCATTCAAAAACAAAATGGGAACAGTCCCATTAATTGAGAATGATCACAGTATAATTTTAGAGCAGATCATCGAAGGGTGGATTAATGACGGATAGGCTGCTGGGTAAAATGCACCACAGACTCATCACCATTTAATTGATTAATCAGCATGTTAGCGGCTTTTTCACCAGCATGAGAGTAGCCTGGATCCACGCTGAAGACATTAGGAAAGAGAAAAGAAAGTAATTCGTTACCACCGACACCGGTAACCACCACGTCTTCACGTCCCACTTCTTGCAGACGTTTAATTACACCGAGAGCGATAGTGTCACTGGCACAAGCGATGGCTTGTGTATCGGATTGAAGGACTTGATCCACCAACTGATAAGCACTTTCGTGGTTGAGCTTGCCAGTTTGAAAGCAAGGCTCGATGCGCTTTTTCTCACACCAAGATTGGTAAGCATTAAGGCGTGCAAGACCTGTGGTGCGATCTTCTGGATCAACACCAATGTAGGCAATACGAGAAATAGATTGTTGTTCCAGGTGAGAGAGCGCCATATCGATAACGCCATGGTTGTCGTAATTGATCGAGGAAACCATTTGCGTGTCCATCGCGATCACGACAATGCGATTGCCCCACTCCGCCAAAGCTTGCTCATCACATCCAGTAAAGCCAAACACGATCACTCCATCGACATTACGACGTTTAAGCACATCCAAATGCTCATTGGTTTTATCGCGATCGAACTGGCTCTCCATGATCACGACATCGTACCCAGCTGAGTACAAAGCGTTGAGCATGGTCCCAACAGCGCGGTTTTCTGATGGTGAATCCAAACGAGAGATGATCACGCCGATCACCTTTTGACTGCCACCACGCATCGACTGCGCCGACTTTGATGGGACGTAGCCTGATTCACGAATGATTTGCTCTACCTTCTCACGCGTTTGCGGTTTTACCTTGGGATCATTGGTAAGCACACGGCTGACCGTCGACTTGCCCACGCCAGCCAATTTCGCGATATCAAGAATGGTGAGTTTTTTGCTCATAAGTGTTCAGACTAAAAGAAGGAATCAAACAAAAGGGAAGCAGCGGCTTCCCTTATCTCAGTCAGTAATGGCGATTACTTGTTTAGGTAAGCAGGCACATCTGCAATGCTATCCAATACTACTGTTGCAATGGCTTCGCCTTGTTCTGTTACTGGCTTACCAGTGCGAACCAAAATCTTAGTGCCAACGCCTGCTGCTTCTGCTGCCATCATGTCTTCGGCTTTGTCGCCGATCATCACAGATTTCTCCATGTCGATCTTCAAGAAGTCACGTGCAGAAATAAACATGCCTGGCTTTGGCTTACGGCACTCACAATCTTGCTTGTACTCACCAATGCCATGTTCTGGATGGTGTGGGCAGTAATAGATGCCGTCGAACTCAACGCCATTGTCAGCGAAATTCCAGTCCATCCACTGAGTCAGAGATAAGAAACGGTCTTCGCTGAATTTACCACGTGCAATGCCAGATTGATTGGTCACAAGCACCAACAGGTAGCCTTTATCTTTCAGCGCTTTTGTCGCTTCAAAGACACCGTCAATGTACTCAAAATCATGTTCGTCATGAACGTAGCCGTGGTCAACGTTGATCACGCCGTCACGATCGATAAAAACAGCAGGTTTTGCCAAAACGTATTTCTCTATTTACTCGGTTTCATCAGATTATTACATACCTTATAAGCACTCACACTATCTAATTGGCGTGAGTGAGCGACAAAACAGTTGATTTGTCGCCCGAGAATCGGTAAATCTTGAATATCCCTCTTTTATATTCCTTTCCGCCAAACATCCTCTGTTTTATTTTCCCAACAGAACATCCATACATTTAGACGTCTAGACGTAAAAATATCTATTGACTTACTACTGCTTAACCCATAGCATCAACTGAGAATTGAGATAGAGTTCAAAATTTACTCCTGTTAAAAGCCGTTTTTAACAGCGAAGTTCCCAGTATCTCTGTGCAGGTTGAAACATGATAGAAATAAAAGACGTCAATAAAGTGTTCTACCAAGGCAGTAAGGAAATTCTTGCCCTTAAGGACATTAATCTAGATATCGCGAAGGGCACCATCTTTGGTGTTATCGGCTCATCGGGCGCGGGTAAAAGTACCCTGATCCGTTGTGTGAACATGCTGGAAGCCCCGACATCGGGTTCCATCATCGTAGATGGCGTTGATCTAACCAAGTTAAGCAAAAAGCAATTGGGAGAAACTCGCCGTAACATCGGGATGATCTTCCAACACTTTAACCTGCTGTCGTCTCGCACCGTTTTCGACAATGTCGCACTCCCTCTTGAGCTAGCAGGCAAAGACAAAGCGCAAATAACAACAAAAGTGACTGAGCTACTTAAACTCGTTGGTCTTTCAGACAAGCATGAAAGCTACCCAGCAAACCTAAGTGGTGGTCAAAAGCAACGCGTAGCGATTGCACGTGCACTGGCATCAGACCCTAGCGTTTTGCTGTGTGACGAAGCAACCAGTGCACTGGATCCAGCAACGACTCAATCCATCTTAGAACTACTAAAAGAAATCAACCGCAAGCTAGAAATCACCATTCTACTGATCACTCACGAAATGGAAGTGGTTAAGAGCATCTGTCACGAAGTGGCGATCATCGGTGATGGTGAACTAGTGGAAAAAGGCACCGTTGGTGAAATCTTCGCGCATCCGAAGACTGCACTGGCGCACGAGTTCATTCGCTCTACTTTGGATCTTTCTATCCCAGAAGATTACCAAGCACGCTTACAAACTACGCGCGTAGAAAGCAGCTACCCATTGGTTCGCCTAGAGTTTACTGGCGCAACTGTGGATGCCCCTCTGATGACACAAATCGCTCGTAAGTACAACATCGACGTGAGCATCCTAAGTTCTGATCTCGATTACGCCGGCGGCGTGAAGTTCGGCATGATGGTCGCGGAACTGTTTGGTAGTGAAGAAGACGATAACGCAGCGATTGAATTCCTGCGTGAGCACAACGTGAAAGTAGAGGTACTTGGCTATGTCCTTTAATACGATTTCTGAATGGCTGAGCTTAAACAGCAACCTACTTTTGGGCGCAACGTGGGAAACCTTCTACATGGTGGCGGTTGCGGGCATCGTTGGTTTCGCGGTTGGCATTCCTCTTGGTGTGATTCTGCATACCACTAAAAAAGGTGGCCTACTGGAAAACACCAAACTCAACGGCATTCTTGGCGCGATCGTCAACGTGGGTCGTTCAGTTCCTTTCCTAGTATTGATGGTTGCAATTATCCCAGTAACCAAACTGTTGGTTGGTACTTTTATCGGTACAACAGCAGCAATCGTACCTTTGACCATAGGTGCAATCCCATTTGTGGCGCGTCTAATTGAAGGCGCACTACTGGAAGTTCCATCAGGTTTGGTTGAAGCTGCGCAATCTATGGGTGCGACACCAACACAAATCATCACAAAAGTTCTGCTTCCTGAAGCAATGCCGACTATTGTTAACTCAGTGACGATTACCCTAGTAACACTAGTAAGCTATTCAGCAATGGCAGGAACAGTAGGCGGCGGCGGTCTTGGTGACGTAGCCATCCGTTATGGCTTCCACCGTTATGATGTTGTCATCATGGCCGTAACTGTCGTGATGCTGATTGTTCTAGTACAAATTATTCAGTCTATCGGTGATGCAATCGTACGCCGCGTAGACCACAGATAAGAATTGAAAATATCAATTATAAGGAGATAAAGATGAAATTTAGCCTTAAGAGTCTTTTGACTGTTGCAACTGCCGCTTCTGCACTGGTTCTTGCTGGTTGTGGCGAAAAAGAAGTTGACGTGAACAAAGTAAAAGTTGGCGTGATGGCAGGTGCGGAGGCACAAGTTGCTGAAGTTGCAGCAAAAGTTGCTAAAGAGAAATACAACCTGGACGTTGAGCTTGTTACCTTTACTGATTACGTAACACCAAACGCAGCGCTAGATGATGGCTCAATCGACGCAAACGCGTTCCAACACAAGCCATACCTAGACCAGCAAGTAACTGACCGTGGCTACAAGCTAGTAACGGCTGGTAATTCTTTCGTATACCCAATTGCTGGTTACTCTAAGCAAGTAAAATCAGTGGATGAGATCGAAGATGGTGCTCGTATCGCAGTACCAAACGATCCAACCAACCTTGGTCGTTCTCTTCTACTGCTTGAGCAACAAGGTCTGATCGAACTGCGTGATGGCGTTGGTCTACAAGCAACAGTACGTGACATCGTTGGTAACCCGAAAAACATCACTATCGTGGAGCTAGATGCAGCACAACTTCCACGTTCTCTTGATGACGTAGCGGTTTCTATCATCAACACAACTTACGCAAGCTCAATCGACCTAACACCTGAGCGTGACGGTATCTTCGTAGAAGACAAAGAGTCTCCATACGTAAACCTAATCGTTGCTCGTGAAGACAACGTTCAAGCAGCTAACGTACAAAACTTCGTGAAAGCATACCAAACTGATGAAGTTTACGAAGCAGCGAAAGACATCTTCAAAGGTGGCGTAGTTAAAGGTTGGTAATCCCCTCTTTCTACAACACTTGAAACTTAAAAAGGGCGCTCATCAGAGCGCCCTTTTTGCATTTGTTTTCATTGTGACTTTATATTGCTAGAACAGCTGAACTTCGTCTTGCTCAACCTTCTTTTGCTCCTGCTCTGGCTGCGAATCCACTTGAGGATGTTTAAACACATAAGGCGCTAAAAACGCAGTAAAAGGGATAGTAAGCACAATGCCTACACTGCCCGCTAACGCATTCACCACGGCGAGTCCTACCAACGGCATGTTCATAAACTGGCTTGCTGGCATGTTAAGTCCCCACACCATCATGATGGTCGTCAATGAGCCACCAGCAAACGCCAAGATCAAGGTGTTAGTCATGGTACCCATGATGTCTCGACCAATGTTCATCGACGCTCTAACCAACTGCTTTGGTTTGAGTTTCGGGTCGGTTTGTTGCAGCTCCGCGTACGCAGATGCAATCGAAATCGCAACGTCCATAACAGCGCCAAGTGCCGCAACGACAATCGTCACGAACATCAACCAACGAATGCCCATCTGCACCGACGTTAGGTAAATCACGTCTTCGCCTTTGTCGAGGTAAATGCCCGACAAGTGTGCCATTTCACCAAACCACTGCGCCATGACACCCGCAGCAATCACACCCAATAGTGTGCCGCCCATGGCACATAAACTCTTACGGTTATAGCCAGAAACGAGAATAAAGCTGACCACGATGATCACCACCATCAATAAGATGCTGACCAACATCGGATTCCAACCCGCAAAAATACTCGGCACTAACACGCCAACGATCAAGGCCGCTGTAAAATAGAGCGCGACCATTGAGTTGATGCCCTCTTTCTTGCCAAAGCTCAACAACAGCGCGCAAAACAGTGCAAGCATCAGGTAAATAGCGTCTGATCGTTTGTGGTTATACGCCCAATAAACGGTGCCATTGGTGGTTTCGCGGATCATCATAATGAAAGTATCGCCCTCACTGACATACACGTTGTGCTGACGACTAAGAGGGTTGGTGACTTCCACCTCTAAGCCTTCGCTCTCTCCCTCAAGGATTTTTGCCATGAAGACTTGTTTGCCTGTCATCACATCTGGCACGAGCGGATCTGGCGCAACATGGTTTGAGATAGAACGCGTGACAGTCGCTTCAACAAACTCTTGTTGCTGACGAGATTTAGGACGGAAATCTTCACTCCACGAAGAAGAAAACTGAAAGATAAGCGTGGAGATAATGGTAATCAGTAGGGTGAAACCCCATCGGTTATAGATTCTTTTGATCATGAAGCACTCTTCTACATCACTCACTTAAACAGGCTTTGTCTCTGGTGAGTAAAATTAGGCGCGGTAAAGATTACCGCGCCCACATGCAGGATTAATGAGTTGGGTTACAACCTGCGACTTTCTCATCAAGGGTCGCCGCGTCTTTGTTAGGGTTAACAAAGTAGCTAGACGAATCATTGATGTTCACAGACTTAACAATCGCTGGGTATTTCGGGTTTTCCAAGTCAATCGAGACACAGATTTCCATGTTCTTCAATTGCTCCCAAAGCACTTTGCCTTCGCCCTCACGCAGTGTCGTAATGTCACCGCTTGGTAGGTATTGAGTGAATGACCAGTTACCCACGCTGCCACTGAAATCAGCCACGTTGATACCTTTGTTCTCTTCAACATACGCCGTCAGCATGTCGCGAATTGCGTAGACTTGTTCATTCACTGAGTCATAGAACACGTCGTCTTTGCTAGCCCAACCAAACTTCTGGATTTGCGAACCAAAGCGGTAGCTGTTCATCGCTACTTTGTAAGTTGCGTTTGGATCGAACTGCTCGCCACCAATGCTGGTGATGTTTACGCGGCTACCTTCATTTGTCACCATGTTGTTTTCATCCAACTCTAGAGACGGTTTACTTAAATCCACAGTGAACTCGATGTCACCATCGAATTGATCGTACAGGTAAGCTGGCGCGCCTTTCTTAAACGACACCGTAATGTCACCCGGTTGATACTGGTTGAAGTAAGAGTATGACCACTCAATGAAGCGTTTTAGGTTCGCACCTGTCATCTCAACGCCAAGCAAAGTGTTATCGTACTTGTACAAGTTGGTCGATTTACCTTTGGTGTACACTTCACCATCGATAAGGTTAGATTGATCAGAGAATAGCGACGCAGCAGACACTACCGCACCATTACCTTTACCGACAGCATCTTCGATTTTCTGCATTTGGATTTGGTTAATCACGTCCATTAATGGCGTATCAATCACTTTCGCAAGGTGAATCGTCGAGTACAAACGTTCTGCCGTGTAGTTGTAATCCGTCGCAGTCGCTTCATCAGGGAAACCCGTTGCGCTTGGTGTGAAGTCGCCCGTGACACGACCAAGCTCGCGAGTGGCGTCTTCAACCGAGATATCGTGCACGTATTGGAATTTCGCTTGCAGTGCTTGCTCTTGTTCCACTTTCTTCGTGCCAATGTTGGTCAATGTAGTGTCTTCCATCGTCCACTTACCATCGACTTTCTTCAATTGAATTTCAGCTTTCGCTAGGTAAGCACCCCACTTGCCTGGTTCAATGATTTTCACGCTTTGCGCGCGATTGTCTTGGTTGTATTCGCCAGACTTCGCTTTATCTTCAATCAGCGTATTTTCACCGCCAATCTCTGATGTGGATTTGCTGATTGGTGTAACAGTGCCGTCTGCGTTCACTTGTTCGATGTAGTTCGCGTGTTCGTGACCCGCTAAGATGACATCGAATTTATCCGCCATTGCTGACGCGATTTCGTAAACACCCACACCACCGTCTTCTTGGCGACCAAGGTGAAGCGCACCAACAATCACATCTGGATTGTATTCAGACACCAGTTGATCAACCGCTTCTTTGGTTGCATCCAATTCGTTCTCAAACTTCAAGCCTTTGAAGTGATCCGGTGCAGATGCCTCCCAGTTCGGCACGTTCGATGGCGTTAGACCAACGATCGCCACTTTCACGCCTTCCACTTCAAACATTTGGAACGCGCGAATGTAGTTCACATCGTTGCTTTCCCATTTGATGTTTGAAGACAGTACCGCACCATTAAAATGATCGAGGTTGCGATCGACAAACGAACGCTCAAAGTTGAATTCATGGTTGCCTGGTACCCAAACGTCAAAGCCAAGAGAGTTCATGCTCTCAACCACTGGGTGAGTTGGATCGTCGTTGAATAGCTGCGCGGAGTTGCCTTGAACCGTATCACCGATATCAATCAGGATCATGTTTGGATGTGCCGCTTTTTGGTCAGCAAGCAAAGTGGCCACACGAGTAATACCAGCATCATCGTCTTCTGCGTTCAACGCGTAGTCAAAACCAAACAAACGACCGTGTAAATCCGATGTTGCGGCGATAGCAATGGTTACTTCATCCGCTTGTGTTGCTTCACCTTTCACAACCACATCTGGCGTGTTGGTTAGTGTTTTACCTTCTGCGACTACAGGGCTGTAATCCGATGGTACCTCTACGTACTTGGTGTCATCGTCGTTACAACCAGCCATTAAGCCGACAACAGCAATGTAGACTAGGCTTCGTTTAAATAAAGTCATCTCAATTCCTTCCAGATTATTTTTTTATATATATTTTCGGAAGGGGCCCTCTTCCCAAAACCTCAAAAAGGATATGGATATTATTTGAAATTTTTGAGAAGCAAACGTTTCAATGCTTATAAACCATGCAACTGAGTTACATTTTTCTTTAAAAATGAACAAAGATCACAATCAAGGGGATGAGAGGAATGGTCAGTGAAAATGCTTTTTGAATCAATATATTGATAAAATCAATAATAGACAATTTGACTAAGCAGCTTCGATCCATTTATCGCGATAGAAAAAAGCTGGCATAGACGCCAGCTTTAAAAAATAGACTACTTGATGTGGTCCCAAGAGATGTTGGAAACGATTCGGCAATCGTCGCACTTAAAGTAGAAGATGTCGTGCAGCGGTTCATCGAGTAACCACTCACCACCACACTTTGGACACTTGCGCGCTTTTTCCGCTTCAAGTGACTCACCACCAACTCGGTATTGGTAGTAATACGTCGGGATCTTAGTGAGGTATTCAATACGGCCTCGCAAATCCCAACCTCGACGGAACAACACACTGTCAGCATCACAAATTTCGTGCAATGCCGCGTGTTCTGCACGACACCCGCCTGCCATTTGGATTTCATCACACGCTTGCCATTCGGTTTGCCATTTCACCACTGCCTTGTGGTCACCATTCAGTGTTGCCCCATTGCGGTAAAGTGGAATTGGCAACAGCGTCTCACCGCTGCGCAGTGGAGAACAAGTATGAACGTACGTGGTGTAGAGCACTTGCCAGCTTGGTATTTCTTCTTCCGCCGCTTCTTCTGAATTCAAATCACGACCTAGCATGCGCATTTTCGGCGCAAGCAACGACGCTTCCGACAAACGATTCATGCACACTTTGACGAAATCAGAATGGTAGCGAGGGTGTAAACTGTCTTGCTCTGGGCAAACGACGCGAACATAAAACTCGCCATCACCCATTACGATAGGAAATTCACGGCCAAGCACCTGACCGTTGTAACGCAGCGCGTCCATCAGACCATTAATCGCTTTATCTACGGCGCTTACGGTGGTGTTATCAAAACACTCAAACTGCAACTCAACAACGTACATGCTTACACTGCAGCCTCAAGTTTGCTTAGAAACTCGGTCAGTGTTTCAGCCAGTACGTCACGTTTATCAGAACCCAAGCGCTCAAGAATGACATTACCGGTTAAGTTACAGATTGAAATCACATCCAGCTCGGCATCAGTCGCTGCAATAAATACCGTCGGCTTTAGTTTTAGACGACGCTGAGTCACAAGGTGGCCAAGAATGTTCTCTTGCAGACGAGTAAAGTCATCGTCACTCCATACTTGCAGCAGTGTCAGTTCATTGCCTTGCCAAGTCGCGTCCATATCCGCGCTGTATTGCGAACCGTAGAAAAGCTTAATGTCTTCATGCAACGTCAGCTCAATTGCGTTCTCAACGTTGGTGAAATCTGCCATCTCTTCACGTGGAACCGATTTCCACAAAACGACCTCATCACGCTTCTCTTCTACGCATGGAGAAACAAGATCAGCAAGCTCTTCACTGCGTGGCAGTTCGTTGTGTTTGTCTTGCCAAGCTTGTTGGTAGCGCAGGCTAAAGTCATGTAGAGCCTGAGGAACGGTTTGGGTCATGAAGGTCTCCTGGTTTGTTTTTATCAGGTTGCGGTATCTGCCGGATGGCAATTAATCAGCGGATTCAGTAAAATTCTCGCCATTCTAATCGAAAATGACCACAAAGTATGAGCAAATATTCTGACGCTAAAGAGCTTGCTGGCCTGACTCTGGGTAAAAAGACCGAGTACGCAAACCAATACGACGCGAGCTTGCTGCAACCAGTACCTCGCAGCCTAAACCGTGATGACCTTGAACTTGGCGACAGCCTGCCGTTTATGGGCCACGACATTTGGACGCTGTACGAGCTATCTTGGCTAAACAAAAAAGGCTTGCCTCAAGTGGCGGTTGGCGAAGTGTACATCCCAGCAACCAGCGCAAACTTAATTGAGTCTAAGTCGTTCAAACTGTACTTAAACAGCTACAACCAAACGCGTTTCGCTACTTGGGAAGAAGTGACTGAACGTTTGACGCAAGACCTATCGGCATGCGCAGGTGAGCAAGTACTTGTGGAAGTAAACCCAGTAACGCATTACACCAACCAACCTATCGTGACGATGGAAGGTGAATGCATTGACGATCAAGACATCGAAATCACCAGCTACGATTTTGACGCTGCACTGCTTGAAGGTGCGGCTGGTGATGAGCAAGTAGAAGAAATTCTTCACAGCCATCTACTGAAATCTAACTGTCTGATCACCAACCAGCCAGACTGGGGCAGCGTAGAAATTCGCTACCAAGGCGCTAAACTTGATCGTGAGAAGTTACTTCGTTATCTCGTTTCATTCCGTGAGCACAACGAGTTCCACGAGCAATGTGTGGAGCGTATTTTCACTGATCTAGTGAAGTACTGCCAGCCAACGAAACTTACAGTATTTGCTCGTTACACACGTCGTGGTGGTTTGGATATCAACCCTTACCGCTCAACGGAACAAGACAAGCCCGCTCACAATAACCGCATGGCGCGCCAGTAATCTGAGTTGAGAATCAAAAGTGCTTGAGTTCCTCACTCAAAAACTAATTGCTTAAATACTCAAAAACGCTCAGCTATCTGTTGGATTGCTGGGCGTTTTTCTCTACTATTGTTTATTCAAAAACACGTAAATTACGACACAGTTCGAGGGAACGAAAAGGATGTTTTGGGACAGTTCGCGTCTATTTAGGCTGATTGGCTTTCTTTGCTTATTGTTAGCACAGCCACTTCACGCGACCATTTTATCTTCCGCTTTGCTTAATGAAGCTCAGCAACTGGCTGAGATCGACCCTGTACAGGCAAAGCAAGCGGCCAAAAACTACCTTTTGCAACGCGAACTGACAGAACGTCAAGACAACGGCAGCCCTTCTTCAATGTCTCGTGAAGAGACCGACCGAAGCATCCGCACGCCAAGCAGTACGATTGAAGCACACAAAATCATCGCGCAAGCCGACTACACAATGGGCAATATTCGCTCTGCCATCAACAACCTTGATGAAGCAGAACGCCTCACCAACGAATATCAATTGCCGTACATGAATCTTGATGTGCAACTGATGCGCAACCAAATGATTTGGATGTACGACAAAAACTATGCAGCCGCAGAAGAAAAGCTCGACCAAATCGAAAAGCAGATTGAAGAAGCCAATCCAGTATTACAACGCACCGATAGTGTTCGTTATCGTTTGGTCATGCAACGAGCACTATTAGCAGCCAACAGTGGTGACAGCGTTAATGCCGATCGCTTGTACACAAAAGCGAAGACCATGCTGGAAGACAACCGTTCTGATCTGACTCTGATTGATTACCACACCGCCGTTGGCGAGTTTTATCTGAACGACAAGAAATACAACCTTGCTCTTTCTGAGCTGCTCTACGGTTACTGGCAATCCATTGAGAGCGATAGCGGCGCACGCCTTGCGAAAGTAAATCGCTTGTTGGCTCGCTTGTTCCAAGAACGCCGAGTGTATGACAAAGCGATTGAATACCTCTCTCAGGCGGCAGATTATTACGACAGCTACCCAAGTTCACCGATTTTGGCCGACGTGCTAGAGCAGATGGGTGACATCTATTTCTACCAAGGCAAATTTAATCTGGCTTTGGTGCATTACTTCAACGTACTGGACCATGACAGCACCAGTAAAAACATCAACCGCATCATTAAGATTCGTCTGAGCCTAGCTGCTACTTACCTACAGCTCTACAACTATGCATTAGCAGAACAATACCTAGACCGCTCAACTGATCTGTTGGAGTACGCGGACCTACCTCAACTAGAAGCCAAAGCCGCCTTGTTGCAGTCTGGCTTGGCGTACCATCAAAACGACAGTAAAGACGTCATTGAAAACGCTAAACGAGCGCTCGATTTAATTGAAAAAGCCCCAGGTGATACTGGCTTTATCAAGCAACAATCTTACCGCTTATTGGGTCTAGGCTATGAGCAAGCCGGCGAGTACCAACTGTCATTACAAGCGTATAAGAAATACGCCAGCCTAGTGCGTCTAGAACAAAAGCAGCTTAACCAAATCAGTGAAGATGCGTTCCGCCAACAAAAAGAATTTGCCGAGCAAAGTATTCATCACGTTGGCCAAGCAGAGAAATTGGCACAAGTCGAAATAGAGCATCGCAAATTCCAAAAAATCTCGTTTGCGTTGTTCATTACTGTCTTGGTCATGTTCCTGTTCATCATGCGCCGTGGCGTCATCAATCAACGCCAAACCGCTGAGATTGAAAAACTGCGCAATGATCTGTTCACCCATTCCCGCTCTCGCTTGCGTAACCTACGCATGTTGAATGTGAAGTTGTCCCGCTCATTGAAGAAATCGAGCGACACCTTCGAGCTGTGGCAAATGGGTGAATTGATTCACGAGCCTTTGAACGACCGTTTGCGCTTCGTGATGATCGATCTGCCATTCCTACGCAGCATGTACGTTCAGCATGGTTACAAAGCCGGCTTAGAGCTAGAGCGTGCTTTTGGTGAGTTCCTAGCAGAACGTATTCAGAAGCCGACACGTTTGTACCATTTCTCCGATGCAAACTTACTATACATCGAGCCAAATGCCGATCGTGACGCATCAGCAGAAGCGACGTTCGAAAAATTCCAAAGCTGGGTAGATGAGTTCGCGGCCAAGCACAACGTCAACCGCATAATCCGAATGGGCATCAGTGACTACCCATTCTTACCACGTGCATACACGGCAATTAACGATGAAGAATTGCTCGATCTATTGCTGCTCGCCACACACATTGCGCGTGAAGTCAGCTTAAAAGATAAACACAGTCATTGGGTGTTCTTGAAAGCCATTGATAATGCCCCGGCAGCGAGCTTTGCAACCGGTGACATAAGGACTGCGTGCCAACACGCCATCAACCAAGGGCTAATTAAAATTCATTCTTCGTACAAGAATGAGGACGACATCAAAAAAATATTAAAAAACGGATAATTAACCAACGGTTGAGCGTGATCAGTGATGACGCTATAAAGTTTTTTGTTATTATCAAATAATCGTCAGTAGTACATGGACTTAACCGTAGTCACTTCATGGGAATCTTGGAATCCGATATTCAGTCGCAGCTTCATCAGCTGAGTTGTCAACTTGACCAACTCAGGCTGACTCATCGTGATACTTCGCTCAAATTTCAACGTGAGCAGCAAGTTCTTAAGCGAGTTGTGGCATCATTGTCTTCTGCTTGTCAGGGTTCAAACTCTCAAGTAACCAACTACCTGCGCGAAATTCAGCAAGAACTGGAACATCAAAAAGATGTCAGTACGCTAATCCCTCGCTTAGCAGTGCTAGAAAGAATGCTCAAACAGCAGTCCAAGGCGATGGAAAAACAAAACGGTTATCTCGACGAACAAATCAAACACAGTGGTGAAACGCTTCAACGTATCACCGGATTGCCTGCGCAGCTAAAACGTGAATTACGCAATCTGATGAGCTTTTCTGAAGTTCATGCAGGTAAGAAAGTTGACCAAGCCACCAAGCTACTGAGCATCTACGAGCGCGCGCTCAAGATCATCACTTCCAATTCTCGCCTTAACCTTGGTGAATTAGAACACGGCCCAGATAAATCCCAATTAGAGTGTCTCGCAAGCGACTTGCAGCACACCATCACCGAACTCGATTTCGAAGGTGAGTCTGGCGACCAACTGTTGGATATCCGAGCGAAGTTGCTGTTGGGGGTTAACGCAGAATATCTGATCGAACTGACTTTAAACACCCTCAAATTGGTCGTAGAAGCGACTAAGTACGAGCGCAAATCATCAGAGCAGTTCTTGGAGCAGTTGAATACCTCACTGTCTAGCAATCTAAAGACGGTTCATCAGAACGTCGACCAACACCAAACCTACTTCGAACATCGCCAAGAGTTAAACTCTGAGATGACCTCCTTGGTGGAACGCAGCCAGGAGTCGGTCGAACAAGCACAAGATTTAGAAGAATTGAAAGGGGAAGTGTCACCACTTCTGGCCAAAATGGCGTCACTGACCGAACGCTTAAGAATGACGGAAGAGCGTGAACAAGCCCTTCAGGAGCGTTTGAGTTACAGCAAGAATCAACTGGAAGCCGTATTCGAAAGCACACAAGACTATCGTCGACGTTTGGAAGACCAAGCTCAGCGAATGCTGCTTGATCCGCTCACCAAGGTATACAACCGTGCAGCATTCAACGACCGATTGGAACTGGAATACCGTCGCTGGATCCGTTCACAACAGAACCTACGCGTGGTGCTGTTTGATGTTGATAACTTCAAAGCAGTCAATGACAGCTATGGCTACACCGCTGGCGACAAAGCACTGAAGATCATCGCTCGTACCATGAATAAGCGTATCGCCGATACAGAAACCGTAGCTCGCTTTGGTGGTGAAGAGTTCATCTTACTGATCCCAGAACAATCAGAAGAGTACACGCTAGAACTGATGAAAAATATTCAGCGTGATATCAGCAAGCTGCCATTTAAATTCCGTGAACAGAACATCATGATCACGTTGACCGCCGTTTCGACTTCATTCAGAGAAGCAGACAACCCAGAATACGTCCTAGATCGCCTCGGTAATATGCTAAAAGATGCCAAACAGCGCGGTAACAACCAAGTCAACTGGACCTAAAAGCGTTTAAAAAACAACCAAACGAACCGCTTTCACCCTCTCTTTTGTCATATTGCCTCAAAATTTCAACGAGTTATCACATTTCTCCCCTTCCAACCTGCTAAGCTGTTTAAACGCTATAAAACAAAGTCTGCCAACCACTTGAGTAGAACGACACGTATAAGCTAAGTAGGTGAGTTGGTTTCTACCCAATAAAAATGCATTAGCAAGGAGGCCTTATGATTACCCATATAAGCCCCGCAGGTAGCATGGATCTGCTATCACAACTGGAAGTTGAACGTCTTAAAAAAACCGCATCAAGTGAGCTTTATCTGCTCTACCGTAACTGTACACTTGCGGTTCTCAACTCCGGCAGCCACACCGATAACTCAAAAGAGCTATTAGACAAATACCTTTCGTTCGACGTTAACGTCGTACGTCGTGAGCGCGGTATCAAACTTGAACTAGCGAACCCACCTGAGCACGCATTTGTCGATGGTGAGATCATCAAAGGCATTCAAGAGCACTTGTTCTCGGTTCTCCGTGACATCGTGTATGTCAACATGCACCTCGCGGATAACCAGCGTCTAAACCTCACCAATGCCACTCATATTACCAACCTCGTGTTCGGCATTTTACGCAATGCTGGTGCACTAACGCCGGGCATTGAACCGAACCTAGTGGTGTGTTGGGGTGGTCACTCAATCAACGCGACCGAATACCAATACACACGCGAGGTAGGTAACGAGCTTGGCCTGCGTGAACTGAACATCTGTACTGGCTGTGGTCCGGGTGCGATGGAAGGCCCAATGAAAGGGGCGGCGATTGGTCACGCTAAACAGCGTTACACAGAACAGCGCTACCTCGGCCTAACAGAGCCTTCAATCATTGCGGCTGAGCCACCAAACCCAATCGTGAACGAACTGGTGATCATGCCAGATATCGAGAAACGTCTCGAAGCCTTCGTTCGTATGGCGCACGGCATCGTTATCTTCCCGGGTGGCCCTGGTACTGCCGAAGAGCTGCTGTACATCTTGGGTATCATGATGCATCCAGAGAATGCTGATCAACCTATGCCGATCGTCTTAACCGGCCCGAAAGAGAGTGAAGCTTACTTCCGCTCAATCGATGCCTTTATTGCCGATACATTGGGTGAAGAAGGTCAGAAGCATTATCAAATCGTGATTGATGATCCTGCAGAAGTTGCCCGCATCATGAAACGCTCAATGGACGAAGTGCGTCAACACCGAAAAGAGAAAGGCGACGCATACAGCTTTAACTGGTCTTTAAAAATTGAACCAGAATTCCAGCTTCCGTTTGAGCCTACTCACGACGCAATGGCAAGCTTAAACTTGAACATCAATCAGCAACCTCAAGTGTTAGCCGCCAGCCTTCGACAAGCGTTTTCAGGCATTGTGGCAGGTAATGTCAAGGCTGAAGGAATTAGAGAAATCGAACGGAAAGGCCCGTTTACCATCAACGGTGACCCAGTATTGATGACTAAACTCGACAAGCTATTGAAAGACTTCGTAGAGCAACACCGCATGAAGCTACCCGGCGGTACCGCTTACGAGCCATGTTACCGTATTGCCCATAAGGAAAATGGTAGTCGATAGATAACTCAGCTTTGGTTACACTAGGGGCATTACGCCCCTTTTTTATTGCTAAGTCATTATGTCTATTCATCTTGTTATCATTGATGCCCTAAACCTGATTCGCCGCGTGCACTCAGCGCAACCTGATCCAACTGACATAGCAAGAACCATCACCACTACTGGTAGAACCCTGACTCGCATTCTGTCTGAAGCGCAGCCGACGCACATCATCGCGGTATTCGATCATCACGAACAAGACCGCGGTTGGCGTGCAGAGATTCTTCCAGATTACAAACAGAACCGTAAACCTATGCCAGAACCATTGATGCAAGGCTTAGACGCGATTCAACAAGCGTGGTGGGAACAAGGCATTGATTCACTGTTGTCTGAAGGTGATGAGGCAGATGATCTCGTTGCAACCCTCGCAACCAAAGTCGCGAGTCACGGCGAAAAAGTCACGATTGTCTCGACCGACAAAGGCTATTGCCAGCTGCTCTCCCCGACTCTGCAGATCCGAGATTACTTCCAGCACCGCTGGCTAGATGAACCGTTCATCGAAAAAGAGTTTGGCGTAAAACCATCTCAGCTTGCGGATTATTGGGGTTTGACGGGAATCAGCTCAAGCCAAGTTCCGGGCATTCCGGGTGTTGGCCCTAAAGCAGCCAAAGAAATCTTAACTCAATTCGAAGACATTGAAGCCGCTTACGCGAGCGAAGAACTGGTACCGAAATATCGTAAGAAGTTTGATGAACATATTGAGTCAGCCCGCTTATGTAAAAAAGTCGCGGCGTTGAAATGCGATATCGAACTCGGCTTTAACCTACAAGACATTCGCTTTACCGGACCAAACAAAGCGCAATAGCAGCCAACTTCAGACACTAAAAAAGCGCCTATTACAGGCGCTTTTTTGATTCCGCTCTATCGCATAGTAACGCGTAGATTAGTGTGGAGAGATGTTAGACAAACACTGAATGTGAATCGTGATCTCTTCGCGGTCATGGTACAAGTGCTTCGCTTGCAGCTTGAATTTCACCTTGTTCTCAATCAGGAACGTTTTTAGGTTTTCAAGATCTTGTAGCACTTCGTCGTAGCGACCTTTCATTGGTAGCTTAAGGTTGAAAATCGCTTCTTTCGCCCAACCTTTTAGCAGCCACTGACCCATAAGGTGTGCAACGCGTGCTGGCTTCTCAACCATGTCACACACAATCCAAGTCACGTTTTTACGGTCTGGTTCGAATTTAAAGCCATCCACCATGTGGTGTTTAATTTGACCCGTTTCCATTAGGCTATCCGCCATCATGCCGTTATCCACACAGTGAACAAACATCGAACGTTTCACCAATTGGTAAGTCCAACCGCCCGGACATGCACCTAGGTCAACACCCCACATACCAGGAGCCAAACGCTCATCCCACTCCTCACGAGGAATAAAGACGTGGAACGCTTCTTCCAATTTCAGCGTAGAACGGCTTGGCGCGTCTGCAGGGAACTTAAGGCGAGGAATGCCCATAAAGAACTGCGAGTTGTTGCCAGGGTAAGAGTACCCCACGTAACAATGACCTGGCGCCACAAAACAAATATGCAGCACAGGCTTCTTCGCGTTGTCTTTGTTCCACATCAGACCTTTACCACGCATCGCTTGACGCATTGGTACTGTGAACTTTCGGCAGAACTTCAGTAGTTCTTTCGCTTCGTTAGTGTCTGGGGTTTCAATACGCAGATCACCACAACGCGGGAATGCTTCAATTTCAGACAGTTCAGCCAAAATAGGGCTGATACGGTCATCGCTTGGTAGCGCTTCAAACTCAGCAGCCACAGCAAACATCTGACGTGCAAAAATCAGTGCGCTAAAGTCGATGCCTTTTGCTAGTTTGTCTGCGTCTCCATCTTGGTAACACTCGAAGACAACATAACCTGAGTTTTTCTTCACACGAGGGAAGCCATACACTTCCAGCTGTGTTGCTTTGTCCTGAATTTCACCAGCACACTCTTTCTCAAAGCCAGAACGGCAATAGAGCATTAGTTGTTTCACTTGGAGACCTCTTTGATATTAAACGCAGCAAAAAAGAACAGACACCAGCCGATCATGAACAACAATCCTCCCATTGGAGTAATTGGTCCAAACCACTTAATGCCCGTCAGCGCCAGCGCGTAAAGACTGCCGCTAAAACAAAAGATGCCGATGATAAAGCAAATCGCCGCGATGAAAAAATACTTTTGTGCTTTTTGTCCCAAATTCAACAGCAGTAAGATGGTACACAATGCGATAGCTAAAGTATGGATGAATTGGTACAAAACGCCGGTTTCGAACACGCCCAACAAATAAGGGGATAACTTAGCTTTCAAACCGTGCGCTGCAAATGCACCTAACGCCACCGAGGTTAAGCCAGAAAGACCAGTAAACGAGAGTAACCACTTACTTTTCACGGTACACCTCTTTAATAAATACCGCTAACTGCTCCACCGTCGAGGCAATGTTGCCTGCTTCTGTGTAACCCGAACTCTTACGAGGCTTAAAGCTGTGGTCACCATCTGGCAAAAAGCGCACTTGCACTTGATCTGACAGAGCAAAGCCGTCGAATTCTTCACGCTTGCCGAATGTATCGCGCTCACCTTGTAAAATTAAGGTTGGCTTTTCAATGTTGGCCAGATGCTCGCCTTTGAATTTCTCTGGCTTGCCCGGAGGGTGAAAAGGAAAACCTAAACAGGCGATACCCGCCACCAGCTCATTATCGGCAAGCAAGCTCGACATACGTCCGCCCATCGATTTGCCACCAATAACAATAGGTTGAGAAGTAAAGTGAGTGATCACTTCTTCATAAGCTTCCAGAAGCTTTGGCGCACGATCTGGCGGACGATTCTTGCCATCTTCCGCTCGCTTAACCATATAAGGGAAATTAAAACGCACCACGCGTATACCCTGCTCAACTAATCCTTTGGCAACAGCAGTCATGAAGTCGTGCTCCATACCTGCCCCTGCGCCGTGAGCAAAAATAAACAGCGGCCCGTTTTCAGGTCCCTCAGCTATCCAATGGCTCATCCAATACTTCCTCTTGTTCTTTTCTCGCAGTAGCTAGCATCCAGTCTCTAAACGTCGCGATACGGCCCATGTCCGCTTGCTGTTCGTGGCACACTACGTAGAAGGCATTCTTCGACACCAACACTTCATCAAATGGCGCGATTAAGCGTCCCGCTTCCATTTCAGGTTTGGCGAGCACGTTGTTTCCTAAGGCAACACCTTGTCCGTGCGCAGCAGCTTGTAACACCATGGTCGAGTGGCTAAAAATCGGTCCATGATTCACATTGATGCCTTCGATATTCTGCTGGCGAGCAAACTGCTTCCAATCTTTACGAGAAGTATCATGTAACAAGGTGTGTAATTTGAGGTCACTTAGAGATTCTAATGGTTTGTTACCCAAAAGTAACGAAGGTGAACAAAGTGGGATCAAAAACTCTTGGTAGAGTTTATCGGCACGCAAACCAGGCCAGTTACCTCGACCATAATAGATAGCCACATCAACATCATCAGTCAGTGAACCTTCATCCATATCAACCGCTTTGATACGCACGTCAATGTCTGGTTCTTGGGCATTAAAATCGGCCAAACGCGGCACCAACCACTGGATAGCAAAACTTGGTGGCAAACTGATGGTCAGCGCCCCTTTTTCGCTACGTTCCAATACCTTATCGGTCGCTTCGGCTATCGAAGTGAAGATATCTTTGATGTCCAGAAAGTAACTTTGCCCCTCTTCTGTCAGCAACAATGAACGATTGCGACGACGGAAGAGTTTCAACGATAGGAACTCTTCAAGAGCCTTAATCTGATGACTTACAGCCGCTTGAGTAACAAACAACTCTTCAGCGGCACGGGTAAAACTAAGATGGCGAGCAGCCGCTTCAAAAACGCGAAGTGAATTCAACGGAGGCAATCTGCGAGACATTATGGGACCTCAAGTAGGATTAGTTTTTTTTATCTGAAACATTATAAAATGTCCGTTGCCGAACAGCCAGATAAATTCTATATTTCACCCCGCAACACGAGCCTGAACGGCTTGATTCCATTTGTGAATCAATTGGCTTCGTTGTTGCGATGTTGTGTTTGCAAACTCGTATTTCGAGTTAGGTAGATTTCTACCATATGTTTTGTCCACACTCCCTGTGACAAAACAGATACTTCCTGTATTTATTTTGACCTGTCTGTCAAATTTCTTGCACCGCCTTATTAGGCGGTGTTTTTTTATCTGAAAAATCCCACCGTCCCTCTTCTCCAGGAATTGGTATCCACATCACCTTTTCAGCCGAATTTCGGATTAATTATCGTTATATCAATACCAATTACGAAGTGTGAGATTGAGTTCAATATTATCACTTTATAAAACAAAATTTTGCACGAGTTAAAACAAAAAAAAAGCGCAAACTGATTTCTCAGTCTGCGCTTTGTGATTCTCTGCTTTACTACGCGATTAAGGGCGCGCAATTAAGGGCGGTAAACCTTCACGTTGTTGAAGCCTTGCTCTTGCAAGTAAAGTGCTTGCAGACGGCTCATCACGCCACGGTCACAGTACAGTAGGTATGTCTTCGCTTGGTCTAGATCGCCAAACTGAGTACCCAGCTTGTAGAACGGGATGTGTTTTACTTCAACGCCATCGATTTCTAGTGGGTTATCGTCTTCCTCTTCAGGGCTACGAATATCCAGTACGATTGCGTGCTCTTCTACAGCTTGTACTTGCTCAACTTCTGGAGCCGCTTGCTCAGACTCTTTCGCGATATCACGGATGTCCATCATGCGAGCGTCTTGAACCACTTGCTCAAGGATGCTGAAGTCGAATTTCTGCTCTTCTGCTTCTAGCTTGCCTTTCACCGCTTTCACAGTTGGCTTCTTAGAGATAACACCACAGTATTCTGGCATTGTCTTCGCGAAGTCTTCAGTGCCGATTTCACGCGCTAGGTTGATGATGTCTTCTTTGTCCCAGTTGATTAGCGGGCGAAGAATCAGCGTGTCTGTCACGTTGTCGATATGGCGTAGGTTCGTTAACGTCTGGCTTGATACCTGACCTAGCGCTTCACCTGTCACCAATGCTTCGATCTTCATCTTCTGAGCAATCATGCCTGCTGCACGCATGAACATACGCTTGAGGATCACACCCATTTGGCCGTCATCAACTTTCTCTAGGATTTCAGCCACTACTGGTTCGAAATCAACTGAGATGAAACGTACTTTTGCTGAAGAACCGTATTTGTTCCATAGGTAGTGAGAAACCTGCTTAACGCCGATTTCGTGCGCTGGACCACCTAGGTTAAAGAAACAGTAATGTACTTTAGAGCCACGTTTGATGTGTAGGTAGCTTGAAACACCAGAGTCGAAACCACCTGAGATAAGGCTCAGTACGTCTTCTTGTGTACCTAATGGGAAACCACCTAGACCTTTATGACGCGCCAACACTTGGTTTAGCTTGTCGTTAGTCACTTCAACGTTGATCGTTACGTCTGGCTTGCTTAGCTTAACTCGAGCGCTTTCTACCGCTTGGTTAAGACCGCCACCTACGTAACGCTCCAGTTCAATAGAAGTAAAATCGTGCTTACCGCGACGTTTAGCGCGCACAACGAAGGTCTTGCCTTCGATCAGTGAACCGCTCAGTTCCAACACTTGCTCGTAGATGTCGTGCAAGTCTTTGAATTCGGTTTGCTTTACTTCAAGAACGTGGTGAATACCTGGCGTGTGTGTCAGGATTTCTAAAACTTCAGCGTGGAACTCGTCACTCTCAGAGGTCACTTCAATGTGATCACGACGGTTGAATACCGCGACAGATTCCGTACGGCTCTTAACGATGTTACGAATGTTGCACTCTAAAATCTTTGTGAAGCGCTTACGCACAGATTCACTTTTTACAAAAATTTCTGGATGGGGCTTTACAATAAATTTCATAGTCTAGTTCGCAGGTTAGTTTCGCAATCAACAATGAGTGATACTCCACCTCGATGCTTCATACGCAGGAAAAACGCGTCTTGGTCACAAAAGGTAGCCTGAGCTCACTTCAAAGGCGCAAGATTATACACCTAAGCGAAATGGAATGACAAAAAAAGCGAGCTAACGCTCGCTTTTAGTATAAGAACAAATATCCGCTTATTGAATTACGGGCACTTCTTCGCTGTAAAGTGGCTCACCTTGCATGATGCTGATTTCAACACGGCGGTTAAGTGCACGATTCGCATCAGAATCGTTTGGTGCTAGCGGTTCGGTATCTGCCATGCCTCTTACGCGCAAGCGTTGATGCGAGAAGCCTCGTACCTTCTCCATTTCTTGAGCAACCGACACCGCACGCTGCGACGACAGATCCCAATTAGAGCGGTACAGTTCAGAATCCAGCGGTTGGTTATCCGTATGACCGGATACTCGAACAATGCCCGGTACGTCTTTGACCAACTCCGCTATCTGACGCACTAAAGGTCTAAACTTCGGTTGTAAGAACGCTGAGCCCTCAGGGAAAGCGCCTTTCTCTCGCATTCGAATCACGATCTGCTGACCAAGATTTTCGACTTCTATGGCCCCTTGCTCAATCTCACGCTCCAACGCTTTCTTGATGCTTTCCATCAAGGTTTCCATCTCTTGCGATGTTTGTTCAGACTGCTGTTGCTGCATGTCTGACTCCGCCGATTGGTTGTTTTGCGTTGACGTTTCTGGTGATTGACCACCAGTTAACTTGCCTTGGTCTCGCTTAGTACCACCCGCTCGGTCAGATTCTCCTTCATGGAACTCCAACGTCTGCTGAGTGATGTCCATGGTTTGCTGCATGATGACATCAATCGGTGTTGGCTCTGGTCGGCCCGGTCGAAACTCTTGCGCAATGATGCTGGTGCCCTTTGGAATGTCCTTCACTTCAAGTTGGTTCTGAACACCAAAAGCAAACTTCATCGAACCCGCAATCTGTTTGAACTTCAGTACATCCATTTCCGAGAACGAAAGCAGCAGTACGAAGAAACACATCAGCAGTGACATTAAGTCAGCGAATGTCCCCATCCACAGCGGGAGGCCGGGTGGTGGACAATCACATTTGTTATCTTCATCCATCAGATGACCTCCGGATTACTCATCGATCTCGAGAGCGCGCTTACCCTCGTTGAGGTAGTTCTTCAGGTAACTGTCGATAACACGTGGGTTCTGACCATCTTGGATTGCCAAAACGCCATCCATAATCAAACGACGGTTTAAGGTTTCTTGATCGCGGCGCAGCGAAAGCTTGTCGGCAATTGGGAAAAACACCATGTTAGATAGCACCGCACCGTATAAGGTAGTCAAAAGCGCTACCGCCATCGCAGGACCGATCGCTTTTGGGTCATCCATGTTTGAAAGCATGGCTACCAGACCAACCAGTGTACCGATCATGCCCATCGCAGGAGCTACGTCACCAAACGCACGGAATACACCGGTACCTTGAGTATGACGCTCGTCGGTAAGTGCAATGTCTTTCTGTAGTGCCGCACGTACCACATCTGCATCGTGACCATCGACTAGTAAGTCGATGCCTTTCTGCATAAAGCTGTTGTTGATTTCCATCTCTTCAAGAGCAAGGAAGCCACCTTTACGTGCCGCGTCTGCCATTTCAACAATCTTAGCGATCAGGTCTTCTGGCTCATCCGCTTTAAACATGAACGCTTTACCAGCGATCTTAGTCGCGCCGAAGAACTGCCCCATGGTAAACTTCATCAGCACAACAAATGCCGAACCACCAACTACGATTAGGATTGAGGTGACGTCTACGAACATGCCAATGCTGCCACCTAGCACCATCGCCATAATGACGAATGCAAAACCACCGATCAAACCTATTAGGGTTGCTAAATCCACAAAGCACTCCTCTCGCTATACTTAAATATTGCCTAGTCAGGCGAATTATTACTTGTATCGACAACTAGAACAGTTTTTTTAGAAAAATCTTGGTCAATACGTCACAAAAAGATCGTTTAGCTCCGAAGTCTATGATCAATATCGTCTTATCAGACCTGTCTAACGCTAATTTTGTGACAATTATATAAGGTTAAATTTGACCAACTTAGTAGGCTAAGGTAACTTGCGTGCATTCTATTAGAGGCTCTATTAAGGCAGATAAAAGATGGCGGTCAAGAAACCAGAAAATATGACCTTCGAAGCAACCATTGAAGAGCTAGATAGCTTAGTTGATCAATTAGAGAATGGCGATCTTGCCCTTGATGATGCCCTACGTAAATTTGAACGTGGCATTGCACTGGCTCGTGCTGGTCAAACAAAACTGAGCGACGCCGAACAGCGCGTAAGCATTCTTCTTAGCGAAGATGATGAAGCACCACTGAGTGACTTCAACCCTGAGTCAGAATAATAATCAGTAGTGAGCAATGTGATGCAAGAGACATTGACGTCTTATCAACAACGAAACAACCAACAACTCAATCTGTGGCTTGAGCAATTGCCTCACCAAGAACAGCCGCTGATTCAAGCGATGAAATATGGTCTGCTGCTTGGCGGAAAACGTGTTCGTCCTTTCCTTGTTTACATCACTGGTCAAATGCTGGGTTGTAAGCCAGAAGATCTCGACACGCCAGCGTCTGCTATTGAGTGTATTCACGCCTACTCTCTGATTCACGATGATCTACCTGCAATGGACGACGATGCGCTGCGTCGCGGTCAACCGACTTGCCACATTAAGTTTGATGAAGCCACAGCAATCTTGACTGGTGATGCTCTACAAACATTGGCATTCACGATTCTTGCTGAAGGTAAACTGAATCCGAACGCGGAAAGCCAGCGTATAAAGATGGTACAAGCACTAGCGCAAGCCTCTGGTGCTGGCGGTATGTGTCTTGGCCAAGCGTTGGATTTAGGTGCAGAAAATCGTCGTGTATCCCTCGCAGATTTGGAAGAAATTCATCGCAATAAAACCGGAGCGCTGATTAACTGTGCGGTAAAATTAGGTGCTTTAGCCGCTGGTGATAAAGGCCTAGAAGTTTTGCCACACTTAGAACGTTATTCAAAAGCGATCGGTCTGGCGTTTCAGGTTCAAGACGATATTCTTGATATCATCAGTGACACTGAAACACTGGGTAAGCCTCAAGGTTCAGACCAAGAGCTGAACAAGAGTACTTATCCATCTCTACTGGGTTTGGAGGGAGCAATGGAGAAAGCTCACACTCTGCTACAGGAAGCTCTTCAAGCATTGGAAGCAATCCCATACAATACTCAGTTACTCGAAGAGTTCGCCCGATATGTCATCGAGCGCAAGAACTAAACTATAAGCGCGCATTTATATGACTCTTGATATTTCAAAGTACCCAACACTGGCGTTAGCAAATACACCGGAGGAGTTGCGTCTTCTTCCGAAAGAAACATTGCCAACATTGTGCGATGAACTACGCACGTATCTGCTAAATTCAGTGAGTCAGTCTAGCGGACACTTAGCGTCTGGCTTAGGCACGGTAGAGCTAACCGTAGCTCTGCATTATGTATACAACACCCCCGTAGATCAGTTGATCTGGGACGTAGGCCATCAGGCTTACCCACACAAGATTCTCACTGGTCGTCGTGATCAGATGCCAACTATCCGTCAAAAAGACGGGCTTCACCCATTCCCTTGGCGCGAAGAGAGCGAGTACGACACCTTATCTGTTGGCCACTCATCGACTTCTATCAGTGCTGGTCTCGGTATGGCCATTAGCGCAGAAAAAGAAGGTCAAGGTCGTAAAGTGGTCAGCGTAATCGGTGATGGTGCCATTACGGCTGGTATGGCTTTTGAAGCAATGAACCACGCTGGTGACGTTCACCCTGACATGCTAGTGATTCTAAACGACAACGAAATGTCGATTTCAGAGAACGTAGGCGCGCTGAACAATCACCTTGCGAAAGTCCTTTCTGGCAGCCTATACACCTCTATCCGTGAAGGCGGTAAGAAAGTGTTGTCTGGCGTTCCACCAATTAAAGAGCTGGTTCGTCGTACAGAAGAACACCTAAAAGGCATGGTTGTTCCTGGCACGTTATTCGAAGAGCTAGGCTTCAACTACATCGGCCCTATTGATGGACACGATGTGAATGAGCTAGTCAAAACGCTGAAAAACATGCGTGAGCTGAAAGGCCCTCAATTCCTGCACATCATGACCAAGAAAGGCAAAGGTTATGAGCCAGCAGAAAAAGATCCGATTGGTTACCACGGTGTACCAAAGTTCGACCCATCACATAATAGTTTGCCGAAGAGTAGCGGTGGCAAGCCGACCTTCTCAAAGATCTTTGGTGACTTCCTATGTGACATGGCAGCGCAAGATCCTAAGCTGATGGCGATTACGCCAGCGATGCGTGAAGGCTCTGGTATGGTTCGCTTCTCGAAAGAGTACCCAGATCAGTACTTTGACGTCGCGATTGCAGAACAGCACGCTGTGACTCTCGCGACGGGTATGGCAATTGCGGGCGATCATCCGATTGTAGCAATCTACTCTACCTTCCTACAGCGTGGTTACGATCAGTTGATTCACGACGTTGCGATCATGGACTTGCCGGTGATGTTCGCTATCGACCGTGCTGGTCTGGTTGGTGCAGATGGTCAAACTCACCAAGGTGCGTTCGACTTAAGCTTCATGCGTTGTATCCCGAACATGGTGATCATGGCTCCAAGTGACGAAAACGAATGTCGTCAAATGCTGTACACGGGTCATAAGCACACAGGTCCAAGCGCGGTTCGTTACCCACGCGGTAGCGGTATGGGCACTGAAATCGAAAAAGACTTCACTGCACTTGAAATCGGTAAAGGTCGTATCGTGCGTAAAGGCGAGAAAGTGGCAATTCTTAGCTTCGGTACCTTCTTAGGTAACGCACTGGAGGCGGCTGAAAACCTCAACGCAACAGTTGCTGATATGCGCTTTGTTAAGCCTCTTGATGAAGCCTTGATCCATCAGCTCGCCGCTGAGCATGATGTTCTGGTTACACTAGAAGAGAATGCGATTGCAGGTGGCGCTGGTGCAGGTGTAATTGAGTTTATGATGCAAGATAAGATCATCAAGCCAGTACTAAATCTTGGCTTGCCAGATCGCTTCGTTCCTCAAGGCACACAAGACGAGCTACACGAAGATCTTGGCTTAGATGCTAAAGGCATCGAGAAGTCGATCAACGATTACTTAGCTAAGTAAGCGTACGTAATACAACGAAGTAAACACAGAAAAGGGATGCCGTAGCATCCCTTTTGTTTATTTGTCGATTGTCAGTACGATGCCATAAGTACTACGCGAAAGTACTACATCCAGCCTGCGTATTTCGCCACTAAAAACAGTGCGATACCCGCCATAATGCCTGCCACGATATCATCAATCATGATACCTAAGCCGCCGTGAACACGTTTATCCAACCAACCGATTGGCCATGGTTTTACCATGTCAAAGAAGCGGAACAAGATAAAGCCAGTTAATAGCCACTTCCATTCCGTCACTGGAATATTCAATGCTGGCACAAGGCTCATGGTGATCCAAAAGCCCGCAAACTCATCCCACACGATAGAGCCATGATCGTGAACGCCCATGTCATCTGATGTCACTTGGCAAATCTTAATGCCAATCACACAAGAGAAAAGCACGACAACCACATAAAGTGGAAAAGGCAGTTGTGCTAACAAGAGGAACAAAGGCACCGCCGCAAGCGTCCCCATTGTCCCAGGCACCACTGGTGATAAGCCGCTACCAAAACCTGTCGCCAAAAGATGCCACGGGTTCTTTAATGAAATCAGAGAGAGAGGGTTGGTCATTTCCTTAAACCTATACTGCAAGTTTGGTATCAATCTTAGGCTAACGCCTAGCTCAGATTATTTAAAGTGGTCAAAGCCGCTGAGATCCCAATCAAGAGGTTGATTGTTATCGTGCAGCTCAAACGTGCCTCTTGGTCGAATCTGGCCAATACACGTGACTTTACATCCCGTGTGCGACAGTGCACTTTGCAATGAGCCGTGGTTCTGCTCTGGCACAGTAAAACACAGCTCGTACTCTTCACCACTTGATAAAGCATACTGCTGAGCGCTGACCTTATCATCTAAAAACTGAACTAATTCTGAAGATATTGGGAGCTGGGAGACATCTAGGCTAACACCCACATCAGAACGTTTGAGAATGTGCTTGATATCAGAGATCAAACCATCAGAGATATCAATCGCCGACGAAGCCAACCCAATGAGTGCTTGTCCGGCTAATACGCGAGGTGTACTGAGATAATGTGCTTTTTCAAGCTCTGGCGCTGCAATACGTGAGCGCAGTGAATCATCCAAAATCACATCCAGACCAGCTTTGGCATCACCAAGGTTACCTGTCACATACACCCAGTCACCGACTTTTGCTCCAGAGCGAGTCAAAGCTTTGCCCTCTGGTACAAAGCCTTGCACCGTAAGCGTCAGGCTTAGTGGACCTTTGGTGGTATCACCGCCAATGAGTTGAATACCAAAGTAGTCTGCCAGCTCAAAAAATGCATCACAGAAAGGCGCAAGCCAAGCTTCATCTGGCTCAGGCATGGTCAATGCAAAGCTCACCCAAGCTGGGGTTGCACCCATTGCAGCGAGATCGCTAATATTCGATGCCAGCGCCTTATGTGCTACCCATGCAGGATTAGCATCGGCAAGGAAGTGGGTACCAGCCACCAGCGTATCGGTGCTAATGGCAATTTGTACGTTGTCTGGCGCTTTCACTAACGCACAATCGTCACCTGCCGCTAGGTGTACGTCTTTGCGCTGGTTTTGGCGTCCAACAAAGTACTTGTCGATCAGATTAAATTCACCAGACATTGTTCACTTACTGTTTGATGTAAAAGCTTTTGATACAAAAAAGGTCAGCATCTGCTGACCTTTTTAATGAAGAAATCGTTATTTCTTACGTACGTGTGGCGCCGCTTTATCTAGCACACCATTCACAAATTTGTGGCTGTCTTCTGCCGCGAATACTTTTGCAAGTTCAATCGCTTCGTTGATTACCACTTTGTAAGGAACATCTTCGCGACGAGTCATCTCGTACATAGCAAGGCGAAGAAGAGCAAGTTCCATCATGTCTAGGTCCTGCATTGGACGTGACACGTATGGACGGATTTTGCTATCTAGCTCAGAGTGGCTAAGTACAACACCGCTTAGTAGTTCACGGAAGTAAGCTACGTCTGTTTCTGGAGCAGCTAGTGCAGGCTCAGATGCGTGAAGTTCTTCTTCATCGTATTTGTCGCCAGACAAAAACTGTTCTTCGATCGTGGCAACATTGTCTTTAGTAATTTGCCATGAGTAGATCGCTTGTAGCGCGAATTGACGTGCGTTACGACGTGCGGCTGGTTTCACACTGGCCCCCATTAGGAATCAATTTCAGATAGTACGTTAATCATTTCAAGTGCGCTTAGTGCAGCCTCTGCACCTTTATTACCAGCCTTGGTTCCTGCGCGTTCAATCGCTTGATCGATAGTATCAACAGTCAGTACGCCAAACGCCACTGGAAGACTGTATTCCAGAGAAACTTGTGCAAGACCCTTGTTACACTCACTACAAACATAGTCAAAGTGTGGTGTACCGCCACGGATTACTGTACCTAGAGATACGATTGCATCGTACTTACCAGTCTTAGCAACACGTTGAGCTACTAGAGGTAGTTCTACGGCACCTGGACAACGAACAACAGTGATGTTGTCTTCGCTTACTTGTCCGTGACGCTTTAGTGTATCGATCGCACCAGATAGTAGGCTTTCGTTAATAAAACTGTTGAAACGAGAAATAACGATAGCAATTTTTGCATTTGGCGCTGGGAAGCCACCCTCGATCACTTTCATAAGCTTTCCTTTAACTCTATTTATAAGTGAAAATTGTTCATCAAGTGAGAATCGCCGGATTCTATCACAAATTTGTGAGCAATATCTAATGGAAATTGGAGACGAATCACGAGTTCCTAGCCTTAACGATGATAAGTGCTCGCAAGACTAGGAACCTGTAAGTCAGTTGTTATTCGCAGACGTACTCAACTACGTTCAGGCCAAAACCGCCTAGCGCGTGGTACTTTTTGTTGGTCGAAGAAAGCAGACGCATATCGTGTACGCCTAGGTCAGCAAGAATTTGCGAACCAACGCCTACACGGCGAGAAGTGCCTTGTTTCTTCGCAAGTGTTGGGGCTTCACCTTTATCTTGCGCTTCAAACATCTTAACGCGGTGAACAAGTAGATCGGTTGATTCTTCATTGCCAAGTACAACCAATACACCACCCTCTTCGCCAATGCGCTTCATTGCCTTCTCTAGTGTCCAACTGCGCTCTGCATTGCGGTCACTACGAAGTACATCGGTAAAGACATCTTGTAGGTGGACACGAACCAATGGCGCATCTTCTGTTAGGTCACCTTTGCACATTGCGTAATGCACTTGGTTATCGATAGTGTCTTTGTAAGTCACCAGCGTAAACTCACCGAACTCCGTTGGTAGTGCGCATTCTGCCACACGTTCAATGGTCGTTTCTGTGTTGTTGCGGTATTCGATAAGATCCGCAATGGTACCCAGTTTCAAGCCGTGCTTTTCAGCGAACACTTCTAAATCTGGGCGGCGCGCCATCGTGCCATCGTCGTTTAGGATCTCAACGATAACCGATGCTGGCTCAAGACCAGCCAGACGAGCTAAATCACAACCAGCCTCAGTGTGGCCTGCACGAGTTAGAACACCGCCATCTTGTGCTGCTAGAGGGAAGATATGACCCGGTTGTACTAAGTCCGCCGCTTGTGCGTTTGGCGCAACTGCAGCTTGTACAGTGCGAGCGCGGTCCGCTGCAGAAATACCCGTTGTTACACCTTCAGCGGCTTCAATAGAAACCGTAAAATTGGTGGTGTATTGTGCGTTGTTGTCTTGCACCATTGGCGGAAGGCCAAGGCTCTCACAACGAGTTTTTGTCATGGTTAGACAGATTAAGCCACGGCCATGCGTAGCCATAAAGTTGATAGCTTCCGGCGTAATGTGCTCGGCAGCCATGATCAAATCACCTTCATTCTCGCGGTCTTCATCATCCATTAGGATGACCATTTTGCCTGCGCGAATGTCATCAATAATCTCTTGAGGCGTGCTGATAGGCATATTCTGTTTCCCGTTATTCAAAAATTTATTATTGCAGCAGCAATGCGTTTAACGTTTCGTCGAGTTACGTCTACTGGCTTTGGTCAGCAAAGCAGTTTGAAGCCAACCTTTATTAAGTCAATTAACCTGATAACGTTCTGTGATTGTGGTCGGTTTCGTTTAAGCAAAACCATTTTGCTGCAAGAAGTCCATGGTAATTCGTGATTCTTGCGACTCTTCTTTTTGACCTTGTAGCAAACGCTCCATGTAGCGAGCTAACACGTCCACTTCTAGGTTTACTTTACGACCAACTTGGAACTGATCGATGGTCGTCTCTTCACTAGTGTGAGGAACAATCGTTAATTTAAAACCATTCTTACGTAGGTCGTTGACGGTCAGACTAATGCCATCCACTGTGATAGAGCCTTTTTCTGCCACGTACTTACAAATTTCCGCTGGCATCTCAACCCAAAATTCAATCGCACGGCCGACTTGGTTACGTTCAACAATCACACCCACGCCATCGACGTGACCAGACACAATGTGACCACCAAAACGAGTGGTCGGTAGCATGGCTTTTTCGAGGTTCACTTTGTCACCAACTTGGTAAGCAGCAAAACCGGTTTTGTTCAGCGTTTCCAGTGACAAATCCGCACTGTAGTAGTGACTACCGAAGTCGACGACTGTCAAACACACACCATTGGTCGCGATACTGTCGCCTAACTTAACGTCAGACATATCCAACTTGCCTACTTCTACCGTTACGGTGATGTCTTCGCCTTTTGGCGTAATAGCAGTCAGCTTGCCAACTGCCTCTACAATTCCTGTAAACATAATGCTTCTTTCTAGCTTTGGTTGCGTTTGACGGTTGCGGTAATGCGAATATCCACACCCACCATTCGAACATCGGTAATAGTTAAATCGATAACTTGGGCCATCTCAGTTAACCCAAGTGCACCAATCAAGCCTCGTCCATCGCTGCCCATCAATTTGGGTGCAAGATAAACAATCAGTTCATCTACAAGGTTAGCTTTGATTAACGAACTCGCGAGCGTCGCTCCAGCCTCGACCCACAAGTGATTGATATGGTATCCGCTTGCTACATTTCTTAGTGTTGCCGCTAAGTCAATTTGGCCGTTTTCATCCAGTTCAGGGGCCATATCGCCACCTTGGCTGACAATGATACGCTCACCGTCAGTATTGAATAGCTTTAGATCATCACTAAGTTGAGACTGGCGATCGAAAATAACGCGCGGAGGCTGACGGACATCCTCTTGGGGATATTGCGCTTGCACACTGCATGGCAGGTCATCCCAACGCACATTCAGCGATGCATTGTCATCAATGACTGTCTTACTGGTAGAGAGAATAGCGCCACTCAACGCTCGATAACGCTGTACATCTTGGCGAGCCTTTGGGGAGGTGATCCATTGGCTTTGACCATTACTGAGTGCGCTTTGTCCGTCTAAACTGGCCGCCATTTTCAACTGAATGTATGGCATGCCCGTTTGCATGAATTTGATGAAGCCTTTGTTCAGTTCAATAGCTTCGCTTTCTAACAAGCCGACCTGAACTTCTACCCCTGCATCACGCAACATTTGAAAACCGCGCCCAGCGACTTTCGGGTTGGGATCTTCCATCGCACAGACAACGCGTGCGACTTTGGCTTTGATGAGCCCTTCAGCACAAGGTGGCGTGCGGCCATAATGAGAACAAGGCTCCAACGTTACGTAAGCTGTCGCACCTTGGGTTTTATCCCCCGCCATACGCATCGCGTGGACTTCGGCATGAGGCTCGCCTGCACGGTGATGATGACCTTCGCCAACTATCTCACCGTCACGGACAATAACGCAACCTACTTTGGGGTTGGGTGCTGTGGTGTAAATGCCGCGTTTCGCTAGCATGAGCGCACGCGACATCATTTCGAAATCTTGAGAGGTAAATGGTGAAGAAGTGTTGTGTTGAGCCATGATTCAATCAGTCTTCTAGGCGAGCAATTTCTTCGCCAAATTCACGGATGTCTTCAAAGCTGCGGTAAACCGATGCGAAACGGATATAAGCGACTTTATCCAGCTCTTTTAATTGGTCCATAACTAGATTACCAATCATCTCGCTAGGTACTTCACGCTCACCAGTGGCACGTAGTTGTGACTTAATCATGCTAATCGCTAGCTCGATAGAATCGGCACTCACTGGACGTTTTTCTAGGGCACGCTGTATACCACCGACCATCTTGTCTTCGTCGAAGGGTTCGCGGTTGCCGTTTGACTTAATCACTTTCGGCATCACCAACTCTGCCGTTTCAAACGTAGTAAAACGTTCGCTACATGCAAGACACTGGCGACGACGACGAACCTGATGGCCGTCAGCGACTAAGCGGGAATCAATTACTTTTGTATCGTTCTCAGAACAAAAAGGACAATGCATATCACCTCCAAATAGCGTGCGATTGGGTTCGTCCCAAAAGCAAGACTAGTGTAGCGGAATTGCTATGTTAGAGAAAACAAAAAGGGGCACTACTGCCCCTTTTTCAATCAATATCAGACGTTTTCTGTTAACTGCGTGCTAGGTAGTTTGCTTTACCAACCCATTTGTAGCTGGTTAGCTCTTCCAAGCCCATAGGACCACGTGCATGCAGTTTCTGAGTTGATACCGCAACTTCAGCACCTAAACCAAACTGAGCACCGTCAGTAAAACGTGTTGCGGCATTTACGTAAACCGCAGCAGAACCGACAGAGTTAATGAACAATTCTGAGTTTTGTAGGCTGTTTGTCATGATCGCATCTGAGTGGCTCGCGTTGTGAACGCGCATGTGATCAATCGCTTCTTTCACATCAGCAACCACTTTTACACCTAGCGTATAACTTAGCCATTCCGTATCAAAATCACCTTCACCCGCATCGCGAATTTGTTTCGCTTGTGCCATCAGTGCTTTTGCTTTTGGTTCTGCGACAAAAGTTACGTTTTCGTTCATGCGCTCTACGATCATTGGCAGGAACTGCGCAGCGATATTCTCGTGAACCAGCAAAGTATCTAGCGAGTTACATGCGGACGGACGTTGAACTTTTGAGTTTTCAACAACATTGAGTGATTTCTCTAGCTCTGCTGATTCATCAACAAAAATGTGGCTAATACCAAAACCACCAATGATCACTGGAATGGTACTGTTCTCTTTACACATTTTGTGTAGACCAGCGCCACCACGTGGAATGATCATATCGACGTAGTCGTCTAGCTTAAGTAATTGAGAAACCAACTCACGGTCTGGTTTTTCGATGTACTGAACAGAAGCCGCTGGCAAGTTTGCTTTCGCAAGTGCCGATTGGATAACCTTCACCAGCTCCATATTAGAGAAAAATGTCTCTTTACCACCACGTAGGATGCTTGCATTACCTGTTTTTAGACACAAAGCAGCAATATCGATGGTTACATTCGGACGCGCTTCGTAAATCACGCCAACCACACCAAGTGGTACGCGACGACGAGACAGAGACATGCCGTTTTCTAGCACTTTGCTGTCAATTTCACTGCCCACAGGATCGTTAAGGCTGATCACATTACGAACATCGTTAGCAATACCGGTTAAGCGCTCTTCATTCAGTAAAAGGCGGTCAAGTAATGCATCCGTTAGACCCGCTTCGCGACCTAACTCAATATCTTTTGCGTTTGCAGCCAAAATGGTTGCTGCATTTGCTTCTAGCTCATCGGCGATAATGGCTAGTGCTTGGTTCTTTTGTGCGGTTGACGCTGTCGCCAATTCGAAAGCTGCATCTTTGGCAGCTTTACCCATATTCGTTAAATCCACTTTGCTTCCTTCAATTTCTATTCTTGAATGACGACAAGATCATCGCGATGAATCACTTCTGAGCCGTAGTCATGACCCAAAATAGAGATGATATCTTTACTGTGCTTACCTGCAATTTTCGCTAGGTCTTCACTTGAGTAGGCACTGATACCACGAGCAACCAGTTTACCGTGGGAGTTTGTCACGCGGGCGACTTCGCCACGAGCAAAGTCACCGCTCACCTTAATAACGCCTTTTGCAAGCAGGCTGCTACCTTTGCCAACAACCGCATTCACTGCGCCATCGTCGATAATGATGTCACCAGATGCTGCAGGGCCCGCCAAGATCCAGCGTTTACGGTTTTCTAGCGCTTCTTCACAAGGAAGGAAACGCGTGCCTTGTGGCTCTGAGCTCAATGAGTCAAAGATAACATTTGGTGCACTACCTGCTGCGATAATCACCTCAATGCCTGCACGTCGAGCGATGTCTGCCGCCTGAAGCTTGGTTGCCATGCCGCCAGTACCTAGCGTTGTGCCGCTACCACCCGCAATCTTACGCAAAGTATCATCGATGGTTTTCACTTCTTTGATCAGTTCGGCATTTGGATCTTTACGAGGGTCTGCGGTGAACAAACCTTTTTGGTCAGTCAGCAGCAGTAATTTGTCTGCACCACACAAAATCCCCACCAAAGCAGATAAGTTATCGTTGTCACCAACTTTGATCTCGTTGGTTGCTACCGCATCGTTTTCGTTCACGATAGGAATAATGTCGTTTGCAACCAGAGCATTGATGGTGTCACGCGCATTTAGGAAACGCTCGCGATCGTCCAAATCCGCACGAGTTAGCAGCATCTGACCAATTTTGATGCCATAAATGCCAAACAAAGACTCCCATGTTTGAATCAAACGGCTCTGGCCCACAGCAGCAAGCAACTGTTTGCTCGCCATCTCGTTGGGCAGTGCGGGGTATCCAAGATGCTCACGGCCTGCTGCAATCGCACCAGACGAAACCATTACTACTGAATGGCCTTGTTTTTTTAGCTCAGCACATTGACGAGCCAGCTCTACCATATGAGCACGGTTTAACGCCAAAGTACCGCCTGTCAGCACACTTGTACCCAGTTTCACAACGACGGTCTGTGGTTGCGAAACAACTGCATTCTGTTGATTCGTTGTCATGATGTCTTCTGAAATGAAAAACAAATAAAGAGTGGATGTTTTAGCAATCAAATGGGGATTTAACAAGCAGAAAAGGTGCGAAAACGCACCTTTTTGTCTTATCGAGGAGGAAAACAGTCAAATTAGGCGAAATCAAACGATTCAGTGTGATATTCCACTTCCAGTTTGAAATGCTCAGCTACTGTGTCTGTCAGCTTCTGGTGGAAGGTACTCTGCGTCAGGTACACTTCTTCTGTCACCTTGGCGGGTAGTGGTTCTGAAGTCCAGTCCCCTTCTTTGTTGTATTTACCAATATGGTATTTTGCCGTAAAGCCACCTTCGATGGACTCCAAGTCCATCCACCAGCCCCAAAATTCACGTTTCTCAGGTGACTTTTTGTCGTCCACACAGACAGATAGACAGTCAAAATAGTAGTGCCCTTCTTGTGATTGTGGTTCGCGCAGGTACGGACCTATCGCCTTCAACTTTGACATCAAGCGAAAGTGAGTCGGCCCTTGTGTCGTCTCTGACATAAGAATCTCCGTTTCCATAGTAAGGATATTTAGCTATCCAAGAATGATTATTATTTTTAATTATCATGAGCTTATTTTTTGCTCACATATATCACTCTTAACTAAATTAGGAGATTTGTCATCTTAATAATTCGTCCTCCAACCACTTTATGGCTAAATCGAGGGATTGCTCATAACCTTTTGTAATTGTCTTGGAACTGATTTTCTTGGCTTGTCCGTACTGGCTAAACAGTGCTACCAACTGGTTATCACTATGAGGTGAAACTGGGTCCCCTTCGAGACTCAATGCTAAAATTGGCACCTTAGTTTTACGGCTACTTAGGAAACCTTGTACCTTGAGTGACCATGCCATCATCTGTCCGGCCATGCTATTGATGTCAACAGCACTCTTACCAAGGCGAGACGCTAATAGGTCAAGGTACATCTTCGGCATTTGCTGCAACTTTTTAGGCGACGTAAACAGATCATGCACTGGTGCTCCCAAAGCCACACAAGCTTTGATCTTTTCTTGCTCAACAAACGAAAGACGAATCATGGCATTACCGCCAAAGCGGAAGCCAATCAATCCAACTTTGTGGTGATCAACCCAAGGTAGAGAATACAGTTCATTCAAAACCGCTTGATGAAGGCAACTGGAGTTTTCAGTCAGCGGCCAATGTGAACTATGACCGACTGACGGCATATCAATAGTCACCATCGCAATGTCTTTTGGAGCTAAGTGGTTTCTGAACAAGCGCCACATATCCGTTTGCAAGCTGTCCAAACCAGCACTGACCATTACAACTGGTAATTGTTTATCTGTGCGAGGAAGATGTAGGTTCGCGATGATCTTGCGTTTTTGGTAAGGCACTTCGATCTGCTTGATCACGTATTTAGTTTTTTCTGAGCCTTCTGAATACGCTTTGTTCGCCAATACCTGTGCTTGAATGGCTAAGTTATCATTCTTTAAATGTGGATAGCCCGCAATGCTGAAGCACAGTGATGCCGTAAACAGTTCGTCAGCAGCCTCTTCTCCCTTCATTTCACCCGCACGACGCTGGTGTTCCATACCCAGTTTGATCCATTCAAACGTCCAGTTACCGCTGTGGTAGCCCATGACAGTGTCGAGCCACTTATCTTCGGTGCGAGAGTGCTTCGATGATGCAATTTTAGCGAGAACCGCTTCCATTTCGATCGGTGATAACCCTTGCCACGCCCATTGAAGACGTCTCAAATGACGATACCAAGCACGCTCGCCATGTTCTTCTCGCTCATCAAGAATTTTTTGGCTGGTCGGCATGTATTGAGTAAGTGCAGAGGTTTCTTTCGCTTGCTTGTGTTTCACGAACAAAGTTTCGGAAAGGTTTTTACTGACGTCTTCTGACATAGGAAGAACTCTAAGCTGGTTGCAATAGCGTAATAATAATAAAAAAAATGCCCCTATAAAGGGGCATTTCTCAATATTCTTGTGCAAACTTATTTTTGTTTGCGATTCACTGGCTCAGCAAACTGGATAGACATATCCCAAGGTTGCTCGATCCAAGTGTCTTGTGCGATGTCTACTACGTAGTCATCAAGTAGCTCTTTACCAGAAGGCTTAGCACATACAGCAATCAGTTTTGCTTTCGGGTACATTTCACGAAGTTTACGCGCTGTATCACCGCTATCTACTAGGTCTTCAATGATTAGGTAACCTTCACCGTCACCTTCTGGCGCTTTAAGCACTGTCATGTCACGTTGATGATCGTGGTCGTAGCTTGAGATACAAATTGTATCTACGTAGCGAATACCTAGCTCACGAGCCAAGATAGCACCAGGAACCAAGCCACCACGGCTTACCGCCCAAATACCTTTCCATTGCTCAGCTGGCATTTGTTTCTCAGCCAGTTCACGGCAGTAAGACTGCATCGCATCCCAAGTGATAATGAATTTTTTACTCATTGTAATAACCTAATAATTTCAAAATATGCATCCCCGTGACCTAGCTGATGGCGCTGAAATGGACTCATCAATCTAGATTTCCCACACCAGAGGAAATGGGGGTTTCAAGCTACGCAAACGATTATTCTACCGAAACCCATGATTAATACCAACGCTGATATCAAAATTCTCCGTCTGTTACGCAGAAAAATCGAATTCAGTGAACACGGCAAAATAAAGAAGGGAATGAATTTGAGAAGAAATGCTCCATAAACAAGGAGAAATTCCCCTCCAGTAAAAGCCCACACTGGCTTTTCTTTTAATCGTCAGAGTTAGCCTAGGATGTACTTCGCAATGAAGATAGCGGACATCACCCACACGCTCATCGACACTTCACGGCCTTTACCACTGAACAACTTAATCGCAGCGTAAGCAATGAAACCTAGCGTGATACCTTCTGCAATCGAGAAAGTCAGAGGCATTACCAAGCACGTTACTACCACTGGCGCTGCTTCTGTTAGGTCACGCCAGTCAATACCAACAAGGCCAGAAAGCATAAGGATTGCTACGTAGAATAGCGCACCAGACGTTGCGTAAGCTGGAATCATTCCCGCTAGTGGCGAGAACAATAGAGCAAGAAGGAACAGTACGCCAACAACCACAGCAGTTAGACCTGTACGACCACCAGCGGCTACACCAGAAACGCTCTCAATGTATGACGTCGTGTTTGATGTACCTAGTAGAGCACCGACAGATGTTGCTGTTGAGTCTGCAAGTAGCGCTTTATTTAGGCGTGGAATGTTGCCGTTTTCGTCAGTCAAACCCGCTTTTTGCGAAACACCAACTAGCGTGCCTGCAGTGTCGAACAAGTCAACGAATAGGAAAGCAAATACTACCGAGATCATGCCAACTTCGAACAAACCAGAGAAGTCTAGCTGCATGAAGGTTGGTGCGATGCTTGGTGGAGTCGACATGATGCCGCCCCACTGAACGTCACCGAAGATAAGGCCAAGAATTGTCACACCTAAGATAGCAATCATAACCGCACCTTTCACACCACGGTGAACCAATGCAATCGTCATGAAAAAGCCAATCGCAGCAAGTACCGATTGCAATGACGTAATGTTACCCATTGAAACTAGCGTTGCTGGGTTGTCTACTACGATGCCTGCGTTTTTCAGTGCGATGAACGCCAGGAACAGACCGATACCAGCAGAGATACCAGTGCGTAGAGAAAGAGGAATCGAGTTGATGATCCACTCACGAATCTTGAACACGCTCAAGACAATGAACAGCAAGCCAGAGACAAATACAGCGGCTAAGGCCACTTGCCATGTGTAACCCATGCCCAACACAACAGAATAAGTGAAGAACGCGTTTAAGCCCATGCCAGGCGCCTGAGCGATTGGGTAGTTTGCTACCAAGCCCATGATGAAACAGCCAATAGCTGCAGCAAGACACGTCGCAACGAACACGGCACCACGATCCATACCAGTATCCGCAAGGATAGCTGGGTTTACAAAGATGATGTAAGCCATAGTTAGGAAGGTAGTGACACCTGCGATGATCTCAGTGCGCACGTTGGTGCCATTTTCACTAAGTTTAAAGAGCCTTTCGAGCATGATCGAATCCTGTAAAAGGTAAAAAGTAAACGGTTGCGTAATCGATTGGCTCGAATTATAAAGTTATCAAATAACAAATTCCAGATAGAATTTTCACTCTAATGGGATTTTTTTCGCTGGATATGAAACCTATTCGCTAGTGTTTTAAACAAGGCAAGAATTTAGATCTTAATAAACAACAACTAACAGAATTGTATTTTGTTCAGCTCAACGTGTACAAACTGAGCAATGTATTAAACTTTCAAACGTAAACTTGAGGTTTTGGACGTTAAATACCCACAAAATTAGTCAGAAAATGAAATAAGTTGAAGATGCGTTAGTAGAATGGAAGCTTGGTGGCGAGAAAGTAGTCGAAGTTTGATACTGCAGATAAAAAAACGCCACTCAATTTGAGTGGCGGTGAATCATGTCAGCACTATGCACTGAAAAAAAATTCCAATTTATAGGGGTGAACAAACTTGTTCGAGTCACATGCGTTGGCTTCAATTAGTAACCAAAGCTTGTTGGGTATACAAAGTTACCGGTGTAAACAGATTTGCTGTTCCAGAACATTGCACTTGGTAAACCTTTCATAAATATCACCTTCTAAATCAATTAATACTGTTAATTTGGTTGATTTCTCGGTTCCTTGGAGGCGATAAACGGACTCATCCTTTGAGCATTTCATTCTTCTCTCAGAAGCTGGTTACAAATATACCACCGAGAAATTTAATTACAAGCATTTTAGTGACAAGAATCACAAAAACTTGATAAATTGATCTTCATCAAGAATTAACTGTAATTAAATTACAGTTTAGTAAATTAAAAATTAAACAAACTTTCAATTCATACTAAGAGCGTTGCATTAGCGTATTAGGTTGTGTTCATAATCTGTGACAGTTCAAGGGCAAATCCTTTTCACCACAACTACTAGAACGGCTTTTGTGGTGGTATGCTGAGGGCAATTCCAAGCCAATACCGATTAGCATTTACTGCTAAACACTCATTAAATTTACGGTTTAAATTTGGCAAAGCACATCAAAGGAGTCTTCCGTGTCTGAATTCCATTCTGAAATCAGTACCTTATCACCTGCTCCACTTTGGCAGTTTTTCGATAAGATTTGTTCAATCCCTCACCCTTCTAAACATGAAGAGGCACTAGCACAGTACATTGTTACTTGGGCGACAGAGCAGGGTTTTGACGTACGCCGCGATCCAACTGGCAATGTGTTCATTAAGAAACCAGCTACGCCGGGCATGGAAAACAAAAAAGGCGTTGTTCTTCAAGCGCACATCGACATGGTGCCGCAAAAGAATGAAGATACTGATCATGACTTCACAAAAGATCCTATCCAACCATACATCGATGGCGAGTGGGTAACAGCAAAAGGCACAACGCTTGGTGCGGACAACGGCATCGGTATGGCTTCTTGTCTTGCGGTTCTCGCTTCTACTGAAATCAAACACGGCCCTATTGAAGTACTATTAACGATTGATGAAGAAGCTGGCATGACGGGCGCATTCGGTCTTGAAGCGGGCTGGTTGGAAGGCGACATCCTTCTAAACACTGACTCAGAGCAAGAAGGCGAAGTGTACATGGGTTGTGCTGGCGGTATCGACGGCGCAATGACATTCGACATTACACGTGATGCCATCCCAGCAGGTTTTGTAACTCGTCAGCTAACGCTGAAAGGCCTAAAAGGTGGTCACTCTGGTTGTGACATCCACACTGGCCGTGGCAACGCGAACAAACTTGTAGGCCGTTTCCTAGCAGGTCACGCACAAGAGTTGGATCTTCGCCTGATTGAATTCCGTGGCGGTAGTTTACGTAACGCGATTCCTCGTGAAGCTTTTGTAACTGTAGCACTACCGGCAGAAAATCAAGATAAACTAGCGGAACTGTTCAACTACTACGCAGAGTTACTAAAAACAGAACTTGGTAAAATTGAAACAGACATCGTGACTTTCAACGAAGAAGTTGCAACAGATGCACAAGTGTTTGCGATTGCAGACCAGCAACGTTTCATCGCAGCATTGAACGCTTGTCCAAACGGTGTAATGCGTATGAGTGATGAAGTTGAAGGCGTGGTTGAAACGTCACTTAACGTTGGCGTTATCACAACAGAAGAGAACAAAGTAACGGTTCTATGCCTAATTCGCTCATTGATCGACTCAGGTCGTAGCCAAGTTGAAGGTATGCTTCAATCAGTAGCAGAACTAGCTGGTGCACAGATCGCTTTCTCTGGCGCTTACCCTGGTTGGAAACCTGATGCAGATTCAGAGATCATGGCAATCTTCCGTGATATGTATGAAGGCATCTACGGTCATAAGCCGAACATCATGGTTATCCACGCGGGTCTTGAGTGTGGTCTATTTAAAGAACCTTACCCGAACATGGATATGGTTTCTTTCGGTCCAACCATCAAATTCCCTCACTCTCCGGATGAGAAAGTGAAGATTGATACCGTTCAACTGTTCTGGGATCAAATGGTTGCACTTCTAGAAGCAATTCCAGAAAAAGCGTAATCCTAACCAGACTCCATAAATACGAAAAAGGGTGCCGAGGCCTGTCTCTTGATCACAAGTCTAGTGATCAAGAGACATTGCGAGTTCGTAGCCTTCAAGGATGGTTTGCAGTTTAAACCATCCTTCCCAAAGCACCTTTATTGAAGCTCTACCCGTCCTCTTGGTATCTTTCCAACCGCCTAATTTA
>NZ_JATABF010000033.1:0-66828 GCF_036533715.1 Vibrio sp. M260121
GGCATAATGTGAATTAACAGAAGGGTTTCAGATGACGCCTTTCTGTCTCACCAAATCCCACTAAATCCCGCCAAATCTCACTTAAAAACGCACATATTGTTTTTATTTTTGGTCTTCCGGATTTTTATTTTTGGTCTTCCGCCGTCAGGCGTTGGCCGCATTGGTGTTTTCGCTTTTAAAGAGGGTGCGAACAACAACGTCCACAGCGCTAAAAAGTGTCTTCTTTCCATGATGCCACCAATGCAATTGCGTTGAATTAAGTTTGGTGGAACTTGAGCGATTTGCCATGACGAATATAAAAAATGCCCCTGCTAGAGAGTCATTTGCAGAGGCATTGTGGAACTAAATTGAAAATGCTGATTGAAGGTTTATGCGGCTTCGAACGCCAATGCTTTCTTCTCTACCTGACGGAAAATGAGAGTCAGCACACCATTTACCGTTAAATAAAATGCGCCTGCAATACCAAATACCGTCAATGTATCGTAAGTTTGTGCGTTAATGCGCTGCGCGTAACCCATCAGATCCATGATCGTAATCGTGCTTGCTAGTGACGTGCCTTTGAAGACCAAAATCACTTCGTTCGAGTATGCCGGAACAGCACGACGAATAGCGTATGGCAACAGCACTTTCAGTGTGGCAGTTTTGTTCATGCCTAATGCACGACATGCTTGCCATTGACCGGAAGGAATCGCGTTAAACGCCCCTTTGAACAACTGAGTGCTGTATGCAGCGGTATTGAGTGCTAGCGCTAACATCGCACAGAACCAAGGTTGGCTTAACCACGTCCAGAATACGCTTTCTCTTACTGCGTCAAACTGACCCGGACCGTAGTACACCAAGAAGATCTGTACCAACAAAGGCGTACCAGTGAACAAGGTAATGATGCCACGGCTTACCCAATGCAAACCCGGAGTACGTAGGATCAGAGTCAGCGTCATCATCAGAGCTAAGAGACAGCCCACAACCAAAGAAGCGGCGGTCAATTGAAGGCTAGTGCCTAAGCCATCCAGCATTTGCCAAACGTGTTGTTCGTTCATGCGGTTGCCTCCTGTCCCATGCTCATGCCTTGAATTGAGAACTTCTTATCAATCAGTTTGACGGCACGTTGTGTAATCAAAGTAATGCCTAGGTAAATCGCCGCAGCGGTTGCATACCATGTAAACGCTTCATGGGTCGCTGCAGATGTTAGCTGCGCTTGTTTCAACAAATCCGTCACTCCGATCAGTGATACAAGTGCAGTATCTTTCAGCAAAACCAACCATTGGTTAGTTAAACCTGGTAGTGCGTGTCTTACTGCTTGTGGCAAAACAATGCGAACAAAAGCGTGTGCTTGACTGATGCCGAGTGCACTTGCTGCCTCTCTCTGCCCTCTTCCAACCGCTTTTAATGCGCCACGTAGAGTTTGAGAAGCGTAAGAAGCGAAGATCAATGACAACGCCACCACGCCAGACAAGAACGGGCTAACTTCAATAAAGTCGCCGGTGATTAAAAACAGAACCTGAGTCGAACCAAAATAGATGAACAACACGACAAGGATTTCTGGCAAGCCACGTACAATCGTCACAAACGCCGTCATTGGCCATTTAACGAAAAGGCGGCGAGACATTTCACCACTGGCGAATACCACAGCCAGAATCAAACCGACTAAAAGGCTTGTGAGGGCTAGCTGGACAGTCATCCAACTAGCTTGAACAAGCGATAGAGAGTAACCCGTTAGTGCCATATTACTTACCGAAGTACTTGTTGTAGATTACGTCGTATTCGCCGTTCGCTTTCACTGTTTTCAACGCAGTGTTTAGCTTATTCACTAGCTCGTCGTTACCTTTGTTTACTGCAATGCCGAAACCATTACCGAAGTATTTAGGGTTGGTTACGTGCTCACCCACGTAAGCTAGGTTGTCTTCTTTCTTGAACCATTCTGCTACGACTGCTGTGTCACCGAATACAGAATCAATACGACCATTTTTCATATCGATGAACGCGTCTTGGTAGCTTGAGTAAGGAACCGCGGTTACGCCCGGCATTTGCTCAATCAGGTAGCTTTGGTGTGTTGAACCGTTTTGAACACCAACACGCTTACCTTCTAGTGCTTTTTGATCAGCCACTTTTTCTTTGATAGAAACAAACGCTGCTGAGTTGTCGTAGTAAGGGTCAGAAAAGTTTACTTGTTCCAAACGTGCATCAGTAATATCCATTGCAGAGATAGCCGCGTCGTAACGCTTGAATTTTAATGCAGGGATCAGGCTGTCAAAAGATTGGTTGTGGAAGGTACATTTTGCTTCCATTTCTTTACATAGTGCGTTCGCCAGATCCACATCAAAACCTTGGATTTGGTTGTTTTCATCCATGTATTCGAACGGTGCGTAAGTCGCTTCCATCGCAAATTTGATCTCTTCTTGTGCTGCTGCGTTCGCTGAGACAAGGCCGATTAGTGAAGCTAGTAGAATCTTTTTCATTGCAATACTCCGTGTGTACTTAGTGGGCTGACACTCGCAATGACAGCCGAGCTTATCTGTTAAATAGACTGAACTTTAAAAACGTAATTTAGTGATTTAGGTAATCGGCAAACTGAGTGGTTTGCGGATTAACAAATGCGTCGTGCGTGCCGTGCTCTACGATGTGCCCTTTTTCTAGGTATAGAACATGGCTAGCGATTTTCTTGGCGAAATCCACCTCATGGGTCACAACAACTTGTGTAATTCCCGTTTCGCTTAAATCATTAATGATCTTGACCACTTGATTCGTAATTTCAGGGTCAAGCGCAGCGGTAGGCTCATCAAAAAGTAAGACTTCTGGTTTCATCATCAGCGCACGGGCTATCGCCACACGTTGTTGCTGACCACCAGAAAGTTGCATCGGCCATGCATCCGCTTTGTCTGCCAAATGCAGCGTTGCGAGAATTTGCATTGCCTGCTTCTTCGCTTCTTCTTTATCCATGCCAGAGACTTTGACCGGAGCCTCAATCAGGTTCTCCATCACTGTCATGTGTGGCCATAGATTGTACTGTTGGAAAACCATGCCCACTTTACGACGAAGCGCTAAACCTTGTTTCTCTTTGATTTCAGTTGAAAAGTCGAATGCGTCATCAGCGATGTTTAATTGCCCGTTATCCGCGCCTTCAAGAAGGTTAAGAACACGTAGTAGAGAGCTCTTCCCTGCACCACTTGGACCGAGTAACACCAGCGTTTCACCGCTTTCACAATTAAAACTGACATCGTGTAAAACTTGGGTATCGCCGTAAGATTTATTGATACTTTTAACTTGAATACTCATGCTGCCATACTGCATTAATTGTCATCTGGAGCTTATACTAGCAAGAAAGAGATTTTATGCAATAAAAATGTATAAAAATTTAGATTGTTAATTTTTTGTATAAGAAACAACCAACCAAGCAGAGTATCTGACTGGTGCAATGAGTAAGGTTTTAACCGTATTTGTTGATCAAAAAAGCCCATAATTTCGATAGCTTAGAATTCCATTGGACACTTAAACCAATGCTCTGCAGTACCATTAATTGAGAGCATAATTCCGAAAGACAGTAACTGGTTGTATAAGCATTTTCCCCTCTCATTTTGAGAAAAATCTCGCGTAGCATTTCCTCGATTATGCAAGGTTCAACATTGAAACAAACAGTACTCACTTTGTAAGAAGCTAAGTTTCTTAACATTTTCACCATACAAAAAATGCATCACAACAAAGCAACGGTTGTGCTTTCTTGAATTGGTCTGACCGATCGCCAATACTTTCTTCTAATTTGACTCGCAATTTGAGTAATCGAAGTTTTTGATTGGGACAACTCAATAATGAAGCCATATCGTTCTGCGCTGCTTGCGCTGGGTTCTTTGAGCCTGTTGTTTACACCTGTGACATGGTCAACCACAGCAATCGTTTTACCGGGGCTGCATGAACAAGGTGTTGATCTACAAGATGCACCGGTTTCTGCAGCGGCAGCGCTTGAGTGGGAACTAGATAATGCCGATGTCGTTTTTGGCGCATATGAAAATAAAAGCGATAACGAACGCGTGAATGCGATTGGTTATATGTACAACCAAAAGCTGGAACTTAACTCAGGTTGGCTGGAAAACGATATACGTAACCAAGCAGAAATAAATAACATCGATTATGAGGACTTTTTTCTTCATTTTGCCGAAGACACCATCATCGCAGAGGTAGACTCTAGCCACGGTGAAAACACCGTACTCAATCGAAAGCCGATGATCGTTGGTTATACCGCCAGCGCTGACCACGCCGGTTTTTGGCTATATCAACAGCCACCATGGGATGCTGACGTATTTGGTCAGGCGAATAATGGTGGTGCGCTCTATGTTTATCACTCAGAGAAGTTCGACCGCTTAGCATTTACGTTCTCCCAGTTTGCTCAAGGCGGCAGCTTCACGATTGAATACCCTTCTGCCATAGACTCATTTGGTCAGGTATCGGAGTGGAAGCCGTTTGATATTAAGAAAGATAAAACGCTGAATATGACCAAAAACCAAACGGTAAACTGGTCAGTTCCTTCGGATTGGGTTCGCGCTACAACACACGATGGCAGCGGACAAACCTATGGTGGTGGTCAGTACTTTGGCTCCACTTTTTTGCGCGATGGCGGCCGTCTTTACGTTGCAAAAATTACTTGGCATGACGAAAACATCGAGAATCGCCCTCGTCTAAAAGAAGTAAAGCTCAAAAATAGCTTCCAAACCGTTAAGTTGACCGACGCACCAACGGCAACACCTGAAGGTCAAACCATTCAACGCTGGCGCAAAATTCGCGGCTTCGACAAATCCGCGGATCTCAACCAAGACAATTATCTTTCTTGGAATGAATACAAAAACCGTTCGAATAAGAATGCAACGGCACGATTTCGTTGGGAGTCACGCGTTATTCCATTTGGTCGGATGTGGAATCAAACCTCTTCTTGGGCATTAACCAATCTCGGCAACCCCGACTTTGCCAACGCAATGCACCACTATTACCAAGCTGAATGGGCGAAGCAAGGTTTAAACGGTGCGTACAACGACGATACGAATAAGTTGCTCGGACCAAATCAGTTCTACGTTTATTCCGGTGGTACGGTGGATGAACTTGGTTTGGTGGCGGGTAGCCAAGCTGCTGACGATGCTTACAAAGCGCAATTCTCGGCGTTCTTAAACAAACTGGCGACGCTGGATGCGGATGCGTTAATTAGCCTCAACATCGGCACGGCAAACTTATTCGGCCGTAATGGACAGAACCACTTAGTTGAAGCTGGCTCCCTTTACTTACGCGAACACTACCTTTTCCCTTCTACTGGCTTTAGTGGCTATGCTGGCTTAGCGAAGTTTTGGGACAATTCTGCACTCGCCAAAGCGAGCCAAAAGGTAATTTACCAAGCGACGACACGTTATGGACGCGTTCAGTACTTTGGTAACACAGAAGACAATTGGAAAAAGGACCAATACTCTGCACTGGCGGCATTCTATTTAAACCACCATCCAGAGCGTAGCTTTTTTAATCAATGGAACAATAGCTACTTATATGGCAGTAACAACACTACCGCCGACAACTTCTGGAAAGCTGGCGTACCAAAAAACATCGCTTATCAACCAAGTGGCTTACTTGCCGTTGATTTGGGAGAGCCTGCCAATCAGCTCCCCGAGGACGCAGAAGCCATCCCACTTATGATGTCCACCAGCACGCCTTATCCAGCGGATTACACGGTTATTGGTGATTCATCGATGAACGAAGTGGTACATGCGGATCTACCCGATGGCATTACTTACGTTTCTCCCACGTTCACCTACTTTGCGTATCGCTCTGAGAGCAATGTGGTGGCCCAAGGCCCTGCAGAGATGGTATTAGCACGCGAGTTTAGCAAAGGCAGAGTGTTGTACCGCACCGACTTTTTCGGCAAGAGCGCGGATTATTTCATGGCGCCTAAAATCACCATCACGTTAGACGAGCCGATGAGACCCGTAGACAAGGACGGCAACATTGGTGATTACGTGTCGCAAATCGAAATCGGTGGTTACGAAGGTCTGTTTTTGCTGTACTGATTAGGCGTGCCAAACATACCGTTACAACCGAAGCCTTTGCCAATAAAGAGCCACAAGCTTACGCGTACTTGCAAAAACGCGGGCTCACCAATCAACAGATGAGCCAACTACTTGCGTGGATGGAAGATAACCAAGCAGACGCAGAAGAAGCGATGTACTACTTCTTCGAAACCTATCCTAAGCTATGGAAAACATGGGTATCGGCAGACGTGGCTGCGAAGGTAGGAAAAGCGATTTAACGCTTTACTCACTCTCCCTGTTAACGGCTCAAGAATAATGCTGTGGTGACAGGGGGAGACTTAGCCTTTCTTTTAGCACTCCCCGCATTGCCCGATGCTCTGCACAGTCCGCGTGTCGTTTGTGATAAGCGATCTGAAACGTAAATTGGCCACTTGGAAACGGACTTTGAAAATAACGAATTTTGAGTGCGCCTCCCCACCTTTTCGCCACCGACAGAGGCACAACACCCAAACAATCTCGCTGAGCTACGTTAGTCAGTACGCCAAGATAAGATGATGTCACCACTTCGATTTGATTCGCTTTAATCGTCACGTTTAATGCCGCTTCATGCTCCGTTTCCACGCTCCAAGTGGATGAGAGAACACAATGCTTTTCGTTATGAAACGCATCGATATCAAGCCTCTTACCAAGCCTTGGATGGTTCGCTCGACCAATAATTACAAACGGTTCTTGATGAAGATCTTCCACAATGATTGAAGTGGGTTTATTGCCAATGCTGCCAATAATGATGTCGGCTTTTCGGTGGTATAGGAAATCACACAGCTCACCAGCATCTTGCGTGGATTCATGAAAGATCACATTGTCGATAGGGCTTAGCCCCAATAAAGGCAAGTCGCAGCAATAGGCTTTGAATGACTGCGGTTTCGTCATCGCATTATCAATGATACTCAGCGCTTGTCTCAGTTGTGGCAGTAGCTCTCGTGCCGTATGCGTCAGCTCAATACTTCTCCCGCTTTTTACAAATAGCTTTTTATTGGAGGCCTGCTCCAATCGCCGAATCGACGCACTGACGGCAGGTTGTGTGACACCAAGTTGCTCAGCCGCTTTAGTGTAAGATTGACTCTCCGTGACGACGAGAAAGGTGTTGATTAGGTTCAAATCAATGGGCTTAGGCATGAGCATTTGCTTCGTGTGTATTGAATTAAACGAAAGCGAGCCACTGCCAAAAACAGTGACTCATTATTCGTTGGTTATTGCTAATTGGTTAACGGTTATTGGTAGGAAAAGACCGAACTACTGCTCACCCGCCCCTTTCACCAAGCGAGAATGTTTCAAGTAGTCGTTCACCACATAGTTTTGAATCGCTTGCTTAGATGTCGGCAAGTACATTCTTAATAACCCACTCCACCCTTCTCTGACGGTTAAGTTGTTTGCTTGTCCTTCACAGTTAAAGCGGAATGTGTAAGTACCGTCCTCATTTGGCGTCATACGCTTGTTCGAAATCGCAAAATCATCATCTGCAATCCAGCCATCTTTGTCGTATACCGTCATGCTGAAAAATGCGTGACGATCGTACTGAAGTGGTGGCGGGTTAATGGTCAGAGAACTGCATTGCGTTTCCCCTTTGTTTCCCGGAATTTGTGGCAAGTACACCGCAGCATCAGAGGGTAAACCCGCCCATCCTGCCGAAGAGGCAATCACAAACGACGTAGGATCAACTTGACCTTTGTTGCCAAAAATATCGAATGGTTTAGGGATAAAGGGACGTAACTTTTGCACCGTCGCTCGCGCAGCTAATACTTCTTTTTCACCAAACCCTTTTGAGACGTAAGGGTGGCGAGTTTCAGCAGACAACTTAATGGCATTTTGGTAATCATGTGCTTTCTTCAAAGCCTTAGGATCGTGGTTATCCGCAGCCGCTACTTGCGTATTTAGGAATACATGAGTACCAGAGCTCAGCATATCTGGTGTCAAACGCAGTGTCTGACCCGGATAGACTTCTGCAATCGTAAAGTGGTTCTCGTCGATCACCTGAACAATCGCATATTCATCGTAGTCTGGCATGGTAATGGTTGCCGATTTGGTGACGTCCAGTATTGCATGGCTGTACATCGTATCTTCGTTTTCGCGAATCACGAACTGGTGACCTTTGCTCGATGGGATGCGATTGTGCTTATAGGTATTAACTGGCACTTCTTTTTGCAAACGCGTCATATACCAATCTGTTTCTTTCGTTGGTTGATCGGCAAAATCAGTGACAACATTGTCCAACGTTGCTTCTTTCGCTTGTAACCCTGTCGTAAACATCAAAGTAAGGGTCGATAACGCAAGTATCGTTTTGTTCATAATGGTGACTCCTAAATCTGAGGGTGTGATGGGTTATTGAGAAACCACTTTCGGTTCTGGCAACTGGTAGGATTCCGTTTGAGTAAGATCCGGTTTGTAGATTCGCATCATGACATCCCACCCTTTCGCCACAGGCATGGCATTCTTAGCGCCTTTAGGACAGTGACCGTAGTTCACCGTGAATGAGCCATCTTGTTTGTACTCGATGTTGTTTTTGTTCAGAACCGCTTTATCGAAGGCGATATAACCTTGGTGGTTGTATAAGGTCAGAGAGTAGAAGCCATTCCCTTTTACTTTTGGTGCTTGGTAAGTGGCTTGAGAGCAGTTGTCTGGATTAGCAACCTCACCAGAACTGTAGTAAGAAAAGTATTGCGCTTCGGCATCAGGCAACATTCCCCAACCAATGGCGGTGCCGTACATATGCATACGAGGATCCACCTCACCATGAGCACCTTGCATATTCTTTTGATTGCCTAGTTTAGCGCCTTCTTTTGTCAACGCATCACGGACAGAGACAAGTTGGGTCATATCGTAGTTCGGCATGATGTGCGCTTGACGCGAACCTGTCGTCACTTTGAGTTTATTCTGTATGGCTTTTACTCGAAGTAAATCAGCAGGGTCATTTGGGTCTATCTGCACACGAGCAACAATCATCGCAAAGTCAGTTTGGCTCTCAATGTTATGCGTTCCTGGCGTAGAGAAAACTTGGTCTATGTAGTGATCGTTTTGCACCACCATCACCGAGATGTAACGCTCACCTGTGTCTGGAATGGTAATACTCCCTCCCTTCGACAAATCAGCAACATAACCCGAGTAAATGGTGTCGCGATTCATACGCACAACCGTTTGGTTATCCAAAGGCGTCAGACCTGGAAAGTGAAACCACTTGTTAGAACCAACCAGTTTAGTGATGTTTTTGAACGCGAGATCAGATTCCGCAAACTCGTAGTTTTTCTCAGTAACAGGGACAAGTGTTTCAGCCAATACATGGCTTGCTCCCGTTAAGGCAAGCGTGGAGAGTGAAAGCGTTAATAGTTTCTTTTTCATGGAGAGCGTACTCATGTTAAGTGCTTTAGGTAGGAGTATTAAGGTTCCAATGTTTATCTGTTGACCAACCTTAACCTAAGCAATAACATTCCATAAGGGACTTATTTTCACCTCGCCAATTCCAAAAGAGAATCGAGATGCTCAACGAAAAATTGTTTATTCATAAAGACTTAAACTTATTGCTGTTGTTGGTTACGCTCCATGAAGAGCAAAGTACAGCAAGAACCGCAGAGCGTTTGTTCGTCACCCAGTCGGCCGTGAGTAAAGGATTGAAGAAGCTTCGTGAGCAGCTTAATGACCCACTGTTTGTTCGTACGAGAGAAGGGTTTATACCAACAGAGAAATGCGATGAATTAGTCTCGCGAGTCACCCCATTGCTGCTTGAACTAGAAAGCATTTATGCTGATTCCAACCAAGTATCAACACAAGCGTATTCGGGTGAAATCAGCATCGCGATAAGCTCAGCAATGTACTATGCCCTTGCCGATGACGTGTATTTACAACTTAAACAGGACTTTCCCAATGCCACGGTTCGATTGGTCAATTGGTCGGAATCCACAGAACAACAATTACTCAACACCAAAATTCAGGTTGGCATCAATTATTATCCGATAGATGTTTCTAAGGACTTAGTTCACCAGTCTGTTTTGCCTGCCGACTTTCGTTTGATCGCCCGAAAGTCTCACCCTCTATGCGATAAGTCTGTCACTCTGGAGGAAATCTCCCAGTATCCTCTCGTGGTCTCTATCATTCCTAACTTTACGGCCAAGAACAGTAAAATTGAGCACACGCTTCGTAAGTTCAAACTTAGCTCGAACATTATTCTGCGCAGCGATAACGCCAACCTTTGCCTGACAACGCTCAAGCATTCCGATGCCTTAATGCCCGTTAATCATTTGTTTGCCCAAAAAGCATCGACAGATCACACGACGATCAACACCAAATTCGATATGAACAGCTATCTTCCATCCATGAAGATTGGTCTTTTTTACTCAAATCAATTTGCTGCGAGCCAGTTGGGGAAATTGATTCAAGCTTCGTTAGTGAATGCGCTAAACGCGGCACAATCGAATAAACACCAAGTCAATTCCTGAGCAATCAGCGCTTTCCCTGTGCGCCATTATCAAATCATTTTTGACAGTGACTCAAAGACAGCGCTGTTTATCCCTCTTCACCACAAGCCTACTATTTCCGTCACAAAGGGGGGATTACTCCCCTCCGTCATACAAAATAGTATGTAACTAGAGTAGTTGATAATGAAAGACACAAAAAGCCCCTGACACGTTAAGTATCAGGGGCTTTTTAAAATTTCATGAGTCAGAACACGTTACTTCCTGCGCTTGTAAACCACACAGAAGTTGCCACGCTTGGTACGACACTTAGAGCAGCGTTCGCAGTCCACTTCAGCACGGTTGCCGTCTTTCCAGCGCTTGATCAATTGTGGCTCTGCTAATAACGGACGAGAAAGCGCGAAGAATTGAATCTTGGTGTTTTCAGCCAAGTCTTCTATCGCACAGAAGTCGTTTAAGCCACCTACGGTAATCACAGGAACGTTCACATCTTGACTGATCACTTGTCCGTACTCGTGGAAGTAGCCTTCTTCTTGTAGCGTGTAACCGTCGAATGATTCACCTACCATGGTGCTTGCGTTGCCGTGAATGTTACCCGATACAATGATCGCATCCACGCCCACTTCTTCTAGCTTCTTGCAAACAATGCGCGTTTCATCGAACGTCAAACCGCCATCGAAGAATTCTGTTGCTGTCAGCTTCACCAGAATTGGGAAGTCATCACCAACTAGCTTGCGTGTTTCGGCATAGATCTCCATAAGGAAACGCATGCGGTTCTCAAGGCTACCGCCGTATTGGTCTTCGCGACGATTGTAATATGGGCTCAAGAACTGGTTGATTAGATACGTGTGCGCCGCGTGGATTTCTACACCATCAAAGCCAGAATCTTGTGCACGCTTACTCGCTAGCGCAAATGCTTTAACGATGTAGTCGATCTCATCTTGAGTCATCGCTTTGCCTTCCGTTTTGGTGCCGCGTTCTGGCACTTCACTTGGAGCAAAAATCACACGCTCACCAACGTTGAATGTTGTTTTTGTGCCACCGTAAGCGATCTGCATAACGATCTTAGAGTCATGCTCATGGACAAGGTCAGTCAGCTTTTTGTATTCACCGATGAAAGAGTCGTTGTAGATCCCCATCATGCCTGCGTTCGGCTTCTCTTCTTCTACGATGTTTGCGTAGCCAGTAACGATCAGACCCACTTCACCTTTGGCAAGTTCTTCATAAATGTCGTACAACTTCTCGGTCATGTGACCGTCTTCTGTCGCCATATTTTCCCACGTTGCACTTCGTACAAAGCGGTTCTTTAGTGTCATGTTGCCAATGCGGGCTTCTGAAAACAAAATGCTCAAGTCCAGTCCTCTTAAAATCTGTCTTTTTAGATACATCACTACCGAGCAGGAACGAAAAAGGAACAGCGATACACAAAGCATGGCTGTTCCTTCTCTGAATTTCTGTTCAGTGCGATGAGCGACGCGAACCTTACCGCCGAAACTGCGGCAAAACTTTAATCTGGATTAAGGTTTGGTGAGATAGATCACCGATTCCGCATTCATTGGTTTTGTTCTCATCACAACTACTGATGGCATCAATCGTTAACTCAGATTTACTTTCCTTTAATGAATAAACGGCAGTGGAATCAACTCTAAGCCAAGCACGCCACTGATGCTCATTACGACCAATAACGACACCTTAAACACCGCTTTGGACCATTGGATGTAGTTGTTGTAATTCACTTTCTGGAATGTCACCCGTGTCCACATAAAGCACACCGCCGCCGAGACCGCTAAATACTCGTACCCAGCTTCACCCAACATAAACAACCCAATAGCGACCACACCAAAAGCCACCACATACGCTTTCATATGTTGATGCGCTTTAGTAATGCCCTCTTTAACGGGAAGAACAGGAATGCCTGCATCGCGGTAATCTTGCATGCGAAACATAGCAATCGCGTATGAGTGCGGCATCTGCCAGAGGCAAAACATAACGAAGAGTAAGATCGCTTCTAAGCTGATGTAGTTCGTCACAGCAAGGTAACCCACCAGCGGAGGAACCGCGCCAGAAATACTGCCGACTAAGGTGCCGTAGACCGAATTTCGCTTGTACCACATGGTGTAGAAGAAAACGTAAAACACGTAACCCAAGAGTACAACCACAGCCGAGAGCGGACTCACCAGTTGGAACAGTAACGCTGTACCATTCAACAGCAATACCAAAGCGTAGACAAACGCCGCGTCGATGTTGATGTTTCCCATCACCAATTCACGGTTTTGCGTGCGCTTCATTTTTTGGTCGATATCGCGGTCGAAAATGTTGTTCACCACGCATCCTGATGCAATCACAAGCCCGACACCAACTAACGTTGTTAGCAACAACAGAAAGTTAGCGGGTTCTGATTTTGCGGCGAGGAAGAACCCCGCCGCAACAGAAATCAGGTTGCCGAAAATGATGCCCGGTTTAGTAATAGACAAATAACTTTTCAGCATACCCTAGCCTACAACTTCATGTTGACGTTCATGTTGTAGATGATCCAGATCGAACCAGCGATCAGAATCAACACAACAATGGCGGTAAACATCAGTGACACCACGTTCCACTGACCTTCTGACGTTTTCACTTCCATGTGCAGGAAGTACTTAAAGTGCACGAAGATCTGCACAATCGCACAACCAAATAGCACAGCATAAGTTGCGGTATCTGGCAGCACTTGCGCCCACACACAGTAGAAAGGAATCACGGTCAGGATCAGAGACGCAATAAAGCCTTTTACGTAATCGGAGGCACCTGTATCTAGATGTTGTTCCATTACATAACCCCCAATAAGTAAACGATGGTGAATACACAAATCCAAACGATGTCTAGGAAGTGCCAGAACAAGCTCAAGCACTGGAATCGCATCGACATGTTATCGTTCAAGCCTTTGGTTGACAGTTGGTGGTAGCACACGGCTAGCCAGATCAAACCAAAGGTTACGTGCAGACCGTGTGTTCCAACCAAAGTGAAGAACGCAGATAGAAACGCACTTTCTTGTGGACCATAGCCTTCAACAATCAGGTGATGGAACTCGTACACTTCCATCCCGATAAAGCCAGCGCCAAGTAAGAAGGTCACTTTTAACCAACGTTTTAACCCTGCAACGTCTTTGCGTTTTATCGCAATCATGCCGAAGCCAAACGTGATACTACTGAACAGCAGCAACATGGTTTCTACAAACACAAACGGAAGTTCGAAAATGTCTTTACCGGTTGGACCCGCAATAGAGCCGCTTTCTAGTACTGCGTAAGTCGCGAACAAAGTCGCAAACAATACACAGTCACTCATTAGGTAAATCCAGAATCCAAACAGCTTAATGCCAGCAGAATCATGGTGATGATCGTGGTCGTGAACCGCAACATTAGCTTGCATAGGTTACCTCCAGATCGTCTTTTTTCTCGTTGTCTTTCACTTCGTTTTTCTTCGCTTCTTCAAGTTGAGCTCGACGCTCCGCTTCAATCGCTTTGATTTCTTCTACTTCAACGTAGTAATCCACGTCGTCGTTGTAGCTGTGCTGGATACACGTCACGATGATGCCAACAAAGCTTGCTGCTGCCAGCCACCAGATGTACCAGATCATCGCGAAGCCAAACACCAACGCCCATGCAGACACATAGATACCTGTTGGAGTGTTCTTCGGCATGTGAATGCGTTCGTATTCCACTTCTTTGGTTGGATCGAATTCGCCACTCTGCTTTTGGTACCAGAACGCGTCTAGCACATCACCTTTTGGTAGGTGGGCAAAGTTGTAGAACGGCGGTGGTGAAGACGTCGCCCACTCGAAAGTACGACCGCCCCACGGGTCACCCGTTAGGTCACGGTTTTGCTCACGGTCACGAACACTCACGTAGATTTGAATGAACTGACAAGCTACGCCAAGCGCAATCACTGCCGTACCTGCTGCTGCAACTGCCAACAGTGGGAAGTACTCTGGGTTAAGGTCTTGGCTTAGACGACGCGTCATGCCCATAAAGCCCAGTGCATAAAGCGGTAGGAACGCCATTAAGAAGCCAACAATCCAGCAAATGAATGCACGTTTGCCCCATGTTTCGTTCATGGTGAAACCCGTCGCTTTCGGGAACCAGTAAGTGATTGCCGCGAAACAACCGAACACAACACCACCAATGATTACGTTATGGAAGTGCGCAATCAGGAACACAGAGTTATGCAGAACAAAGTCCGCGCCCGGTACTGCCATTAGGACGCCCGTCATACCACCTACAGAGAAGGTAATCAGGAAGCCTACTGTCCACATCATCGGCGTGGTAAAGCGGATTCGCCCTTTGTACATGGTGAATAGCCAGTTGAAGATCTTCACCCCGGTAGGGATGGAAATAATCATGGTGGCGATGCCGAAGAATGCATTCACATTTGCACCTGAGCCCATGGTGAAGAAGTGATGCAGCCAAACGACGAACGCCAAAATCGTAATTACAATGGTCGCCCATACTAGCGAGGTGTAACCAAACAGCTTCTTGCGTGAGAAGGTTGCCGTTACCTCAGAGAAGACACCAAAAATAGGCAAGATCAGGATGTACACTTCTGGGTGACCCCATGCCCAAATCAGGTTGACGTACATCATCACGTTGCCGCCAAGATCATTGGTGAAGAAGTGCGTACCGATGTAGCGATCCAGTGTCAGTAGCGCGATGGTTACGGTTAGAATTGGGAATGAAATGATGATTAGAATGTTGGCACACAGGGAAGCCCACGTGAATACTGGCATCTTCATCATTGGCATAGACGGCGTACGCATGCGCAAGATAGTCGCGAAGAAGTTCACGCCGGTCAGCGTGGTACCGACACCGGATATTTGCAGTGCCCATATCCAATAATCCACCCCAACTCCGGGGCTTGCCTCTATACCAGACAGCGGCGGATATGCCAACCAACCAGTACGACCAAACTCACCCAAGCCAAGTGACATGTTAGTGAGGATCACGCCCACAATAAACAGCCAGAAACTTAGGTTGTTTAGATAAGGGAACGCCACATCACGCGCACCAATTTGCAGCGGAACGATGATGTTCATCAAACCAATCACCAACGGCATTGCCACGAAGAAAATCATGATTACGCCATGGGCAGTAAAGATTTGGTCGTAGTGATGTGGTGGTAAATAACCGCTCTCGCCTGCCGCAGAAAGCAGTTGTTGGCTGCGCATCATGACCGCATCAGCAAAGCCACGAATCAACATCACCATTGCCACAGCGATGTACATAAAGCCTAGTTTTTTGTGGTCTACCGAAGTAAACCATTCATTCCATAAGTATTGCCACTTACCCGCTTTGGTTATCGCCGCAACGACAGCCAAACCAACGATCGCGATCACCGCTAGAGTGACGACGATAATCGGCTCGTGATAAGGGATTGATTCAAGTGTTAATCTTCCAAACATTGCGATTATCCTAGATTTTCCGGCAAACAGTTCATTGAACCCGGATGCTGGGTCACGACGTCGGTGAACAAAAATGGTGGAATACTAGAGAACATCTTCACAGGCTCCGCCACCGTTGGTGATGCAAGCGCACGGAATTGCTCCCAGTCTTCGATTCGATCAGGGCTGGCTTTCACTTGTTGCACCCAATTCAGGAATGCAGTGCGATCTTCCATTGCTGCTGCGGTAAATTTCATCTGCGAGAAGCCCTTACCGCTGTAGTTAGAAGCAAAGCCTTTGTAATCCCCTGTGTGGTTCGCAATCAGATTTAACTTGGTCACCATGCCTGGCATCGCGTAAATCTGAGTACCGAGACGCGGGATAAAGAACGCGTTCATGATGTTGTCTGAGGTCAGTTTGAACTGAACCGGAACATCTTTCGGAAACGCCACATAGTTCACTGTCGCAATGTTCTCTTCTGGGTAGATGAATAGCCATTTCCAGTCGAGTGACACCACCTCAATGGTGATGGGTTTGACGTCACTTGGGATGGGCTTGGATGGCTCTAACTCGTGAGTAGAACGCCAAGTGATGGTTGCCAGAATCGCGATGATGATGATTGGAATCGTCCACACCACCACTTCGATCTTGGTCGAGTGCGCCCACTCTGGAGCGTATTCCTCGCCAGTGTTCGACTCTCGGTAGCGGTAAGCAAAATAGATTGTCATTAAAATCACGGGGATCACGACAATCAGCATCAGTAAAAGCGCTGTAATGATCAGTTCTTTTTCCTGAACGCCAATACTACCTTTCGGGTCAAGTAGAGCAGAGTTACACCCTGAAAGCATAAGAATGGTTCCTGCCAAACTTATCCTCGCTAAGATGCGTTTGTATCTTGAAGCTTCCATTAACTTTCTCGATGGTTAGCCAACAACAGAGCAAGCCCTGCGATTGGTTGTCTTGGTCATTAGAATATTTTTGTGTTGAGCTTTTGCAGCAATGGACTTCTTGGTGGGAGGTATCAAGTTGCTTGATGGTTAAAACCACACTAACAACGTGATTTTATTGTTACACTTTGAAATACATTGTTACATTCGAGCGCATTATGCGGAGGGAAAAAGGAAAGCTCATTAGCCACAGATGGAAACTAACGTTCCATTTATGAAAGCTAATATTGATATAGGAATAGCAAAACAGGTGCACAACATTAACGTACTACAGCGCATATTCTTTTCTTTACAGTAACTTAAGCAATGCAAACGAGAAGAGTAATCAGTTGCGTATTCGGCACGAGAGTGTGAGCTACATTAGAAAGTGCGAATTAAGGAAAGCGTGACCAGTATCATAGTTATGAATTCACATACTATTTACATGGCATTTCTGCAGTAAATGATTATTTAGGCAATCCAATTTACCAGATTAATACCAAGTGCTTTTTAGGAGTGATATTTGGTTCAATTGTTAATCGAATGAACTCACTAAAACGAAACGAGCGCTACTTAACTAGCGCTCGCTACCAGAAACCAATGGCTCAATGCTACATTCTCATCCCGCCATCCACTTCGAGCACTCGCCCTGTGAAGTAGTCGTTTTCAAGAATGTATTTCACGGCATGAGCAATCTCACTCGTCTCCCCCATCCTACCGACGGGTATCATCTTTTGCAGTCGGTCTATGGCTTCTGGTTTCATTTGATCTGCCATTGCCGTTTTGACGACACCGGGCGCAATAGCCGCAGAGCGAATACCATATCTGGCGAGTTCTCTTGCCCATGTTGTTGCCATGGTTGCGACGGCAGCTTTCGATGCAGAGTAATTGGTTTGCCCAATATTGCCCGCTCTCGCCACGCTAGAGATGTTAATGATGGCACCCTTCGAGCCACTCTCGATCATTTTGACTGCCGCTTCTCGACCACACAAGAAGGTGCCCGTGACGTTGACGTTCATTACTAGGTTGAACTGCTCAAGCGACATCTTGGTGATCTCGCCATCTTTGGCTTTGACTAACAACCCATCTCGCAAGACGCCAGCGTTATTAACTAAGCCATTTAGCTGCCCAAAGTCTTGAAGAATCTCATTAAAGGTATCCTCCACTTCAGATTCATTGGTGACATCAAGTCGATAGATCAATGCTTTGGCACTGAGCATCCGGCATTGTTCTTGGGTATTCAGCAGTCCCGTTTCGTTAACATCTAGCAATGCTAAATCCGCGCCCGCTTGAGCAAGGCTGACCGCCATCATCTGTCCTAGTCCTTGCCCCGCACCTGTGATTGCAATGACACTGTTTTTTAAATCCATATCTGTACTCCATTACTGGATAACTTCCATGCTCAAACGCCTGATAGGAAATATCTCCGTTAGCCCTTCTGGTTCTTATAGAATTCAAACAAGCTAGAGAAATCGAGTTCGGCATGACCTGCTGCGTTATGGAATGCATAAAGGTTACGAGCCAAAGAGCCCATCGGAACAGAAGAGTTGGTTTGCAGCGCCGAATCCAAGCCTAGGCCAAGATCTTTGAGCATCAACTTGCTCATAAAGCCGGGATTGTATTGATTACTCGCTGGCGCAGAATCCATCACGCCGGGGCATGGGTTATAGAGCTCTAACGCCCAGTTTCGACCAGAGCTTTGCAGCATGATATTGGATAAGACTTTCGGGTCGAGACCATGGTCAATGCCGAGATTGAGCGCCTCGCAGGTTCCCGACATCAAAATGCCCAACATCAGGTTATTACAGATTTTTGCCATCTGACCGTCGCCCGCTTTACCAGCGTGGAACACGTTCTTGCCCATGTATTGCAAGATCGCATTGGCTTTAGAGAACGCTTCATCCGAGCCACCAACAATAAAGGTCAGCGTTGCTGCTTTTGCGCCTGCTACACCACCAGAGACGGGAGAATCGACAAACAACAATCGTTTGTTCTGAGCTTCGTTCGCCACCAAGCGAGCAGAATCTGGATCGATGGTCGAACAGTCAATCAGCAATGCGTTGTCCTGCACAATGTTAAGCAGACCGACACCACCGTGTAAATCCCCCAAGTACACCGCGCGCACGTGTGCACCTGCAGGTAGCATGGTGATGATGGTTCCCGCGCCATCCACGGCTTCTTCTAACGTGCTAGCTACCACCGCGCCAAACGGTTCAAGTTGCTTCGCCGCGTTCACATCCACATCGAACACTTGCACATGAAACCCTGACGCCAATAGGTTTTGTGCCATTGGACTGCCCATGTTGCCTAAGCCAATAAATGCAATGGTACTCATGTTGTTTCTCCTTATTTTCCTAGCTGTGCAAGCGGATGTTCCTCTTCTGACCAAAGAGAAGTGAACAAGGTATCGATGACGCTCTCATCGACTTCACTGACGCTGTTAAACATCCATTTTGGATTGCCGTCTTTATCAACTAATCGAGAGCGCACGCCCTCTTCAAACTCACCGAGTAATGCGCTGCGAACTGACAAGGTTAGCTCTAGACGGAAACAATCCGCCAACGACAAACGGTGGTACTCTTTGACTTGTCTAAAACAGATATGTGCCGTGATCGGACTGCCCGCAACAAACGATTTTTGTGCGTTCTCAAGCCATTGAGTCTCGCCTTCCATTGCTTGAATGCGTTGGGCTATCTGATTTAAGTCATAGCCTTTGCAGGCTTCTTTAATTTGATCGAGATAAGGGCAAACCAGTGTTGTCGGCTTGCTGTCGATGACTTGCTCTTCCATCAATTGAAGTAACGCACTGACGAGCGATTTGGCATCGGCAGAACCCCAAGCGACTTGTTTCAGCTCTTCTAATAGTGCCGGATATTGCTCTTCCAGCAGCAACCACTCTGCCAACCCGATAGTGACAGCGTCACTTGAATTCACCATTGCGCCAGTTAGACCGAGAAACAGACCTACCTCTCGGTCGATTTGACTTAAGAACCAAGTGCCACCTACGTCTGGGTAAAGCCCGATATTGATCTCTGGCATCGCGAGACGAGATTTAGGCGTGACGACCCTGTGGCTGGTGCCCATAAACAATCCCATGCCGCCGCCCATCACAATGCCCTCTCCCCAGCCAATGATTGGCTTTTGGTAGGTATGAATCAGGTAGTCGCATTCGTACTCAAGCGAGAAGTAGTTAGAACAGAACTCGGCAGTTTCTTCTTTACTTTTCTCGTGCATGACGTGGTACATGGTTCGTACATCGCCCCCTGCACAAAACGCTTTTTCACCCGCTCCATTGAGGATGACACACACCAAATCAGGGTCATCTTGCCATTCGATAAGTTGGTCGTTGAGCTCTGCCAGCATGTCGTAAGTCAACGCATTCAAAGAAGCCGTGTTGTCTAACGTCGCGATACCAATTCGGTGCACGCCGTCTAAGCAATCTATTTCGCTAATGGTTACTTTCCCTGTCATGCGACCTCCTATTGATTCTTCCAGTTGGGTTTACGTTTTTCTAAGAAGGCACGAACCCCCTCGGTTTGATCTTCGGTATCGAATAAGTTTAGAAACAGTTCTCGCTCTTTAATCAGACCATGTTTGAGTGGCGCTGAGCGCATGTTTTGGATAAGCGCTTTACATGCGGTTACCGAGGACGGCGATTGATTGGCAACCGATTCTGCAAGCTCAATGGCTTTATTAAGCGCTCCACCTTTTTCCACCACTTCTTCCGCTAAGCCAAGTTCTCGCGCTTGTGCTGCACCGACTTGTTCGCCGCACAATATGATGCGTTTCGCCCAACCTTCACCGACCAATGCGGTTAGGTTTTGCGTACCACCAGCACAAGGCAGTAAGCCCACTTTCGCCTCTGGCAGTGCCAGTACGGCTTGCTCTTCCACTACACGAATATCACACGCCAACGCGACTTCTAATCCGCCTCCCATGGCATAACCGTTGATGGCTGCGATGGAAACCCCTCGAAATGCAGAGAGCGTTTCAAAGGCTTCGCCAAAGATACGCGCCATCTCTAACGCCACCGCTTTATCGCCATCGGCAAACAACTTGAGGTCTGCCCCTGCAGAGAAAAACTTCTCTCCATTCCCCGTGAGTACTAGAGCGTAAACGTCTTTATTGTCGTTTAGCGTCAGCACTAGCTCTTTCAATGCCGTTAAGCTTTGTGACGTCCAAGTATTGGCGGGCGGGTTGTTCATGGTCACCACCGCAACGTGATTGCTGATGGTGTGTTGAATCGCTTGTTGTTCTGGTAATGACATATCTCTGAATCCTTTCTTGATGAAAATGACCTGAGCTTTATGAATAAAAGCAGAGCTTGTCGGCCCATTTATAACAATGCCGACTCCTCTGCGAGCAATCGACGTGCGATGATCAAACGCATGATCTCGTTGGTGCCTTCCAAAATTTGGTGCACTCGAACATCACGGAAATAGCGTTCCATTGGGTATTCTTTGATGTAACCATAGCCACCGTAAAGTTGCAGCGCTTGGTCACAGACTTGAAAGCCGACATCGGTTGCAAAGCGTTTTGCCATGGCACAATAAGTCGTGGCGTCTGGGTCACCTCGGTCTAACTTGCTAGCGGCGTACCGCACCAGTTGGCGAGCAGCGACAAGCTCGGTTGCCATGTCTGCCAGTTTGAATTGCAATGCTTGGAATTGAGCTAATGATTTGCCAAACTGTTTGCGCTCTTGCATGTACTGCGCCGCTTGATTCAACGCTTGTTGAGCCGTACCGACAGAACACGTAGCAATGTTAATGCGCCCGCCATCCAAACCTTTCATAGCGAACACAAACCCTTGTCCTTCTTCACCGAGCAAATGTGACGCAGGAATAGAAACATTGTCGAACGTTACCGCGCGTGTTGGCTGACTATTCCAACCCATTTTCGGCTCTTTACGTCCGTAGCTAATCCCTTCTGCATCGGCCGGGACAACAAATGCAGATACGCCTTTCGCGCCAGCATCGCCGGTTCTCGCCATCACGACTAAAACGTCGGTATCGCCTGCGCCAGAAATAAAGGTTTTGCCGCCGTTGAGTATGTAGTTATCGCCTTGTTTAGTTGCAGAAGTCGTTAGAGATGCCGCGTCCGAACCTGCGTTTGGCTCGGTTAAACAGTAAGAACCGAGAAATTCACCCGTAATAAGTTTTGGGCAGAACGCGTCTTTTACTTCATCGGTCGCAAAGCTCGCGACCATCCAAGTCACCATGTTGTGAATGGTCATAAATGCGGTGGTCGATGTGCACCCCATAGAGAGCTGCTCGAAAATGATAGACGCATCTAACCGGCTTAAGCCCAAACCGCCTTGTTCTTCTGGGGTATAGAGGCTCAAGAAACCGAGTTCTCCTGCCTCTCGTAGGATGTCTTTCGGGAAGATTTGTTTCTCATCCCACTCTGCTGCCATTGGCGCTAAACGCTCTGCCGCAAACTGCTGAGCCGTGTCGGCAAACATACGTTGATCTTCGTTGAGTTCAAAATCCATATGAGCTCCTTACTTCGTTAGCGCAAGTTAATGGTGAGGTTTGGACCAGTTGGGATATCGTCATCAAACCAACGAGCCGTCACAGTTTTGGTCTCAGTGTAGAAGCGCACCGCTTGTTTGCCGTAGGCGTGCAAATCACCGTAAAAGCTGCCGCGCCAACCCGTAAACGAGAAGAATGGCAAAGGCACTGGAATCGGCACGTTCACACCTACCTGACCGACCTGAATCTCATGTTGATACTTTCTCGCCGCCGCACCATTCGCAGTGAAGATGGAAGTACCGTTGCCGTATGGGTTGCGATTCACGAGCTCTATCGCTTCTTGTAACGTGTCGACCTCAATACACACCAAAACAGGTCCGAAGATTTCTTGGGTGTAAATCGACATCTCGGTAGTGACGCCGCTGAATAAAGTCGGACCGACCCAGTTACCTTCTGGGAAGCCCTCTACTTCACATTGGCTACCATCAAGTTCACACACCGCCCCTTGTTGTTTGCCTTCTTCAATCAAACCGAGCACACGCTGTTTTGCTTGTGCGCTGATCAAAGGACCATACGCGGCATTCTCGTCATCCCAAGCGCCAGGATGCACTTTCGCCATTTCTTGTTTTAAATCGGCAATCCACTCTTTAGAACTGCCTACAAACACAGCGACAGATATCGCCATGCAACGTTGTCCTGCTGCGCCAACCGAAGAACCCACTAAGTTGTTCATCACTTGGTTTTTGTTCGCATCTGGCATCACTACCATATGGTTTTTCGCCCCAGCAAAAGCTTGAACACGTTTGAAGTTCTGCGTGCCTGTGGTGTAAATGTATTGCGCTACGGGTACAGAACCAACGAAAGAAACGGCTTGGATATCGGGATGTTTCAGCAGCAAGTCGACCTGCTCTTTACGACCGTGCACGATTTGTAACACACCTTTTGGTGCACCCGCTTCTTCGAACAGCTCAGCCAAGCGAATTGACGTGAGAGGCACTTGCTCAGAAGGCTTAAGGACAAAGGTATTACCGCTCGCAATCGCAATTGGGAACATCCACAAAGGGATCATGGCGGGGAAGTTAAATGGCGTAATACCGCAGCACACCCCAAGCGGTTGGATCAGCGAATAACTGTCGATATCAGTCGCAACGTTCTCGACGGTTTCTCCCATCATGTTGCTGGCGATATTGGCGGCTTGCTCTACGACTTCGATCCCACGCCACACATCCCCTTTTGCATCCGCAAAGATCTTGCCTGTTTCATGAGAAAGTAGCGTCGCCAGTTCATCGTGATGTTCTTTCAGTAGATGTTGATAGCGTAGCATCAAGCGAGCGCGCTCAGAAACGGCGACATCTTTCCAACAGGTAAAGGTGGCTTTTGCACTTTCAATTGCCGCGTGCATCTCTTCATCCGTAGCACACGGCAAGCGCGCAATCACTTCATTGGTAGCAGGGTTTGTGACTTCTACCCAATCCGTTGCTTGAGATTCACGAAACTCACCATCGATGAATAAGGGAACCGTGCGAGTCATAATCTAGTCCTTCTTTACGTTATTTGATAATTGGATTTAAAGCGGTATCTCGATACCAATGGCAGTGGCTTCACCACCACCGATACACAGTGATGCAACACCTCGCATCACCTTTTTATTGTTGTTGTCACCATCTACACCAAGCGTTTGCAGTTGGCGTAGACTATGAATGAGGGTCACCAAAATACGTGCTCCGCTCGCACCAATTGGATGCCCAAGCGCACACGCCCCACCTTTGATGTTTACTTTGTCTGTATCGATGCCCAATTGACGTACCGCAATTTGCGTAACAACGGCGAACGCTTCGTTGATCTCCCAAAGATCAACCTCGTCTACTGACCAATCGAGTTGAGATAACAACTGCTCCATCGCAAAGACAGGGGCGAGGGTAAATTCAGCAGGCTTTCTGGCGTGGGTTGAGTGCCCTTTGATGATTGCTAATGGCGCTAACCCTTGATGCTGTGCGACTTGAGAATCCATCAATACTAACGCCGCAGCCCCATCAGAAATCGCACTAGAGTTTGCTGCGGTCACTGAGCCATTCTTATCAAAAGCAGGTTTGAGTTGAGGGATCTTGTCGAGCTTAATCGAGCGTGGATGCTCGTCATAATCCAATGTTGAAGTGCTATGACGAGTCGTGATTTCTATCGGCGAGATCTCGCCGTCAAACAGATGCTGCTCTTGCGCTTCCAATGCTCTTGTCGCAGATAGGATCGCCCATTCATCCATTTGTTCACGGGTAAATTCAGAACGATCAGCCGTTTGCTGCGCATAGACTCCCATCAAATGCCCTTCATACGCATCTTGAAGACCGTCGAGAAACATGTGGTCATAGATAGATTGGTGACCCATTCGCATGCCGTTACGTGCTTCTTTAAGCAGGTACGGCGCATTAGTCATGCTTTCCATACCACCAGCAATGGCACTGCGAATGCTGCCCGCTTTGATAAGATCGTGAGCTAACATGACGCTTTTCATGCCAGAGCCACACACTTTGTTGATGGTGGTACAGCCCGTTGTCAGCGGAAGATCTGCACCTAGTGCTGCTTGTCTGGCTGGTGCTTGTCCGCACCCCGCAGGTAATACGCAGCCCATGTAGAGTTCGTCGACTTCGCTAACACCACTCGCATCCATTGCCGCTTTGATAGCAAATGCCCCTAATTGAGGCGCTGAATAACCTTGTAACTGACCTTGAAAGCGCCCGATTGGCGTTCGCTTTGCACTGACAATCCAGATGTCGTTTCCCATGATCTCGTCCCTTCTGACGATAATTCACAGTTCACGAACTCATCCCTCACACCTGCTACCACGGAGCTTTCACATAAAATGTGGTGTCACTCCAGCCTCTCATAAAACGATGAATTTTCGCACTGTGATTTCTTGACGTTTACGTAAGCATAGCACTAACATTTACGTTAACGTAAAGAAACACATTAATAACAACACAAATTTACTCTCATGCTTTTAGCTAGCCCGTTTAGTTCAAGGCTTGAAGGGATTTTAAGAAGCCAAAACTATTCATTAGAGGGAAAAACCGAGTGGATAAATTCAAGATAAGTGACCTCGCCAAAGAGTTCGACATCACGACCCGAAGCATTCGTTTTTATGAGGATGTCGGGCTGATAGAGCCGGAACGAAAAGGCAATATTCGTGTATACCAACGCAGAGATAAGATCCGTCTAAAGTTGATTTTACGTGGTAAGCGATTGGGCTTTTCGCTTGCGGAAATTCGAGAGTTGTTCGAGCTGTACGATACCCAACAAAGCGATGGTCAGCTGCTTAAAATGCTAACCATCATTGATGAAAAACAAGCGCACTTACAGCAGCAACTGGATGATATTAGCGTTGTAATGAACGAGCTAGAAACAGCCAAAGAGCGATGTAAACAAGCGCTAAGCGACAATAAAGCTAACAGCCAATAACTACAAACTTATAACTACTAAAACAAGAATAACCATAATTTCCAAGCCCAAGCAGTGTAACTCGAACCTTATCCGTACTAATAAACGCAGTACTTTCAACAGGGAAATGTTATGAAAAGCAGCTACACCCCACTCAACTTTGGGCTTGGTGAAACCATCGATATGCTCCGAGACCACGTCAACGCGTTCGCCACCGAGCATATCGCCCCCATCGCCGCAGATATCGACCGAGATAACCAATTCCCCAATCATCTGTGGTCCAAGTTCGGTGAAATGGGCTTGCTTGGCGTAACCGTCGACGAAGAGTTTGGCGGTGCAGGCATGGGCTATCTTGCTCACGTTGTCGCGATGGAAGAGATCAGCCGAGCTTCGGCGTCTGTCGCGCTCAGTTACGGCGCGCATTCCAACCTTTGTGTTAACCAAATCTTTCGCAATGGCTCCCCTGCTCAACGAGAAAAGTACCTACCTAAACTCATCGATGGTTCTCACGTCGGCGCACTAGCCATGAGTGAGCCAAACTCAGGTTCTGATGTGGTTAGTATGCAGCTACGAGCCGAAGATAAAGGCGACCACTATCTGATGAACGGCAATAAAATGTGGATCACCAACGGTCCTGATGCCGATACCTTAGTGGTTTACGCGAAAACCGATCCCAGTGGCGGGTCTCGCGGCATCACCGCTTTCATTATTGAGCGAGAATTTGAAGGCTTTAGCCATGCGCAGAAACTCGACAAACTTGGTATGCGCGGCTCCAACACCTGCGAATTGGTGTTCCAAGATTGTGTCGTCCCAAAAGAGAATGTGTTAGGCGAGTTAAACCGTGGTGTCGAAGTGTTGATGAGCGGTTTGGATTACGAACGCGTGGTATTAGCAGCCGGTCCACTTGGCATCATGCAAGCCTGTATGGACGAAGTGGTTCCGTATGTTCATGACCGCAAACAGTTCGGCAAATCCATCGGTGAATTCCAACTCGTGCAAGGAAAGCTTGCTGACATGTATTCACGCATGAACGCCGCCAAAGCTTATGTTTATGCAGTCGCAGCCGCCTGTGACCGAGGTGAATGCACGCGTAAAGACGCCGCTGGCGTGATCCTTTACAGCGCCGAACTTGCCACACAAATGTCGCTCGATGCTATTCAACTACTAGGCGGCAATGGCTACATCAACGAATACGCGACTGGGCGTTTGCTCCGTGATGCCAAACTGTATGAGATTGGTGCTGGCACCTCTGAAATTCGCCGCATGCTGATTGGACGAGAGTTGTTCGAAGAGTCTCGCTAACCCACCGACAAGGAAGTCACTATGGCAATCATTAAAAGCAAAACCAAGCCAACCGACGAACTGTTTTTGTCGAATAAAGCGGTCATGACCGAGTTGGTAAACAACCTTAATGCCAATATAAAAGCCATCAAGCAAGGTGGTGGACAAAAAGCCATCGACCGCCAACGCCTGAAAGGGAAACTGCCCGTTCGTGAGCGCGTCATGCATCTTTTGGATGAAGGCAGCGAGTTTCTTGAAGTCGGACAATTCGCCGCGTGGAACGTCTATGAAGAATCGATTCCATGCGCAGGTGTCGTCGCGGGCATCGGCACCATTGAAGGTATTCAATGTATGGTGATCGCCAACGATCCTTCCGTCAAAGGCGGCACCTACTACCCGCTCACAGTGAAAAAGCATCTGCGCGCGCAAGAGATTGCCCAACGTTGCCAACTACCTTGCGTCTATTTGGTGGATTCTGGTGGCGCGAACCTCCCTCATCAAGCTGAAGTCTTTCCTGATAAAGAGCACTTTGGGCGTATCTTCTTCAATCAAGCCAGAATGTCGGCACAAGGCATACCTCAAGTCGCGGTTGTAATGGGGCTTTGTACCGCAGGCGGCGCTTATGTACCTGCGATGGCAGACGTTTCCATTATGGTCAAAGAGCAAGGCACCATCTTCTTAGCAGGTCCCCCGCTGGTAAAAGCCGCTACGGGAGAAATCGTCACCGATGAAGAATTAGGCGGTGCCGATGTGCATTGTCGTAAGTCCGGCGTTGCCGATTATTACGCAGAGAACGACCAACACGCATTGCAACTTGCACGCGAAGCCATCTCCAATACCAACCAATCACTCCCAGTTCAAAGCGACAAACCGGTTTTACCACCACGTTACGACGCTGAAGAAATGTACGGCATCGTCAATGCGAATCTGCGCTTGTCTTTTGATGTTAGAGAGATCATCGCTCGTGTGGTTGATGACTCAGACTTCGATGAGTTCAAAGCACTTTATGGCAAGACCTTAGTATGTGGCTTCGCACGAATCCACGGCACTCTGATTGGCATTGTGGCGAACAACGGCATCTTGTTTTCTGAGTCATCACAGAAAGGCGCGCACTTTATTGAGTTGTGTGCCAAACGCAAAATTCCCCTACTGTTTTTGCAAAACATCACTGGGTTTATGGTGGGCAAAAAGCTCGAGGCGGAAGGCATTGCCAAACACGGCGCGAAATTGGTGATGGCGGTTGCGTGTGCGGATGTGCCTAAGTTTACCGTGATCATTGGCGGCTCTTACGGTGCCGGCAATTACGGTATGTGTGGTCGTGCTTATGACCCGACCATGATGTGGATGTGGCCAAACGCACGAATCTCGGTAATGGGCGGAGAACAAGCCGCTGGCGTGCTCACTCAAGTGCGTCGAGAAGTGAAAAAACGCCAAGGTGAAGAATGGCCAGAGCCCGAAGAAAGTGCATTCCGAGAATCTATCGTAGACTTGTATGAGTCTCAGGGGCATCCCTACTACGCCAGCGCGCGTTTATGGGATGACGGCATCATCGACCCAAAAGAGACGCGTCAAGTATTGGCTCAAGCCTTAAAAGCCGCGCTCAATGCGCCAATTCCTGACAGCAACTTTGGCATATTCAGAATGTAGCAATGTAGAGAAGAAAGGACGTCACATGCAGGATCATCAACCGAGTATTATCCCCAATACCCAACGACAAGATGAAGTACTTTGGAACGTCGATGAATTCGGCGTCGCAACGCTTACGCTCAATCGCACAGAGAAGCACAATGCGTTTGATGCCTGCATGATTGATCTGCTGATCCACAGGCTGGACTACCTCGCCTTGCGTACCGATGTTCGATGCTTAGTGCTTCGAGGAAACGGCAAACATTTCTCCTCTGGTGCTGATTTGAATTGGATGAAATCCATGGCAAGTAGCACCAGAAAGCAAAACCTAGAAGACGCGCAGAACCTTGCACGTCTGATGCATACATTGGACGCTTTCCCTCAGCCTACTATTGCGGTTGTGCAAGGTTCCGCTTTTGGTGGCGCATTGGGCTTGATCTGTTGCTGTGATATCGCCATCGCAGCGGAGAATGCGAACTTCTGCTTGAGTGAAGTCAAACTGGGGCTGGTTCCAGCAACCATCTCTCCTTATGTCATGCGAGCAATGGGCAACCGACAAGCTCGTCGTTACATACTCAGCGCCGAAGTGATTAACGCCGCTAAGGCTGAAAAGTTTGGCATTGTGCATGAGGTTCATAAGCTGGATAAAATCGAAGCCGTGGTAGAAAGCTTGATTGATTCTTTGCTGCTCAATAGCCCAGATGCGATGCGAAAAGCCAAAGCGTTATGTCATCAATGCCACCAAAATCCGATTGATGGTCAGCTTATCCAATACACGAGCCAGCTCATCGCCGACATTCGCGTATCGCCGCAAGGACAAGATGGCTTGCAAGCCTTTCTAGAGAAACGAGAACCGGGCTGGATAAACAAGCCAACTAAGGGCAAGAAATGAATTTGCCAAACAAGGTAAACATTGTCGAAGTGGGTGCGAGAGACGGTCTGCAAAACGAATCACCGGTGTCCACGCAGGCCAAGATCCGCTTAATCGACCTGCTCTCGGATACAGGGCTCACCCATATTGAGGCAGGCTCTTTTGTGTCGCCTAAATGGGTACCTCAAATGGCGGATTCACTCGATGTGATGAAGAAAATCACCCGCCGCCACAACGTCATCTACTCAGCACTAACGCCTAATGTGCAAGGCTTTGAAAAAGCGCTTGAAGCAGGCGCTAAGCAAGTCGCCATCTTCACCTCCTCATCGGAGGGCTTTTGCCGACACAACATCAATTGCTCGATTGCGGAAAGCCTCACCCGCTTTGAGCCGGTAATGGAATTGGCAGTAACCCATAACATTCCCGTTCGAGGTTACTTATCTTGCGTGGCAGACTGCCCTTACGATGGATCAACCAAACCAGAACAAGTGGCAAGAGTCGCTAACCTGCTGATGGAATTAGGCTGCTATGAGGTTTCGCTTGGAGACACCATAGGTACAGGCACGCCGATACGCATCGCTAAAATGTTAGAAGCCGTACTAGTGAAAGTCCCAACCGATAAGCTCGCTGTGCATTTCCACGACACATGGGGACAAGCATTGGCGAATATCTACCAAGCCTTAACGATGGGCATCAATACCATCGATAGTAGTGTGGCTGGGCTTGGTGGCTGCCCTTATGCTCATGGCGCGTCAGGTAATGTTGCTACCGAAGATGTGCTCTACCTTTGCCAAGGCTTAGGAATCGAGACCGGAGTAGATTTGGAGCTGCTTGCCAAAGCAGGATGGATGATCAGTGAAGAGTTAAACCGCCAACCGACCTCAAAAGTCTCGCTGGCGTTAAAGCAGCGTTAGATCTCGTAATTCGCTTTGATACCGATATCGAAATGCAGCGGCATACGCCACTTAGCAAAAGACAGGAAACCCATTACCAAACCAGCCAACAACATAGTAATGGCAGCAAGGATTGGAAGGTTAAACCATAATGCAAACGTTGCTACAGCGAGAAACGCGGGCACCATTCTCAAGCCTGGCACTTTAAAGCAAAAAGACTCTTTAAGCGCAATACCCGAAAAGGTCACAAAGATAAAGCCAAGCCCTAACCAAGTGCGCTGAAACTCCAAGTCACTCACCATCAATACCAAGCCAATCCAAGATGCCCAACTGATCACGGCACGTACGTGTTTGCTGTAAACGTGAACGTTCGCGGCAGATAATGCACCAGCCACACAAAGCGCAATGACTGAGGTTTGGTAAACCAACGGTGAACCAGAAATTGCACCAGAGATAAGAACCGAAAAAACAAGCAGCGCCATTGCAAACAAAGTAATACCAAAGCGATACAAGCACACGCTGATTTTATCGAGTGAATCCAGCGTCTCTTGATGTTCTGTGTTTGCCATGGAAAGCATCCTGCCTAAAAATGAAAAGGAACAAAAAGCCAACGAGGGTGAAATCGTTGGCTCTATAAACTTAATTACGCCCGTTTGGGAAAGCGAAGTTTACCGCCAGTTCGGTAGATCACCAAAGAGAATAAGATAAGTGCGCAGCCGACAAGTTTATTAGAGGTCAGCACTTCGCCATACCAAATCACACTTAGAATTACAGTCCACACGGGTTCAAGGATCATAATCAGTGCAGCGTTACCCGCTTGGACAAACTTTTGCCCCATGGTTTGCATCACGTAACGCAAACTGGTTGCCAAAAGCGTGCTCAACGCAAACCAAATCCAAATTGATGTGCTTACCTCTGTTGGCACCGTTTCCACCAAAGATGAAATCAGCAAACCAATCAAGCCCGTGACAAAAAGCTGAATACACGTTAGCAACAACACAGGCAATTTTTGCGAATACTTGCTGTTTACGTTGAAGTGCAGAGCGAGCATCAAAGCCGCGCCCAAAAACCAAAGCTGACTGCTAGATTGTTGCCAACCACCAGCCAAAGACAAACATCCTAGACCAAGAATCGCGATCGGGAGTGACACCCAAAAAATTCGTTGAGGTCTTTGACGAAACATAATCCACGCGACAATGGGTACGAAAAGCATCGACAGGCTCATGATGAATGCGCCCTCACCTAGCGTGTCACTGATTGAAATCGCGTAGATCCAACACATCAGTGCGCCACCCAAAAGCACACCCACGCCTGCCGCGGCAAAAATATCTTTCTTATTAGCAGCGCGAAGCGGTTTGATACACAGAGGCAGCAAACACAGTGAAGCGATGGTGAATCGCAGACCGATAAATCCGAATGGTGGGAGACCTTGAATGGTTTCTTTGGAGAAGATCCACCCTAATGCCGCGATCATCGTAGTAGCGACGAGCACGAATGCAGCTTTGCGTTCTGAGTTAAGCATAATTACTCACAAAAAAAGACCCTGCGAGGGATTCGTCAGGGGTTTATTTATCATTGATTTTAATGTGTGATAGCTAGTTATATTTGCATCGCAAATGCTGACAGGGTGTTAATACCCAAGTGACTTCAAGGTGCAAAATTCAGAGCGTGGTCACTGATTCAAGTTCAAGGAAAATAACGCAGCGGAATAGCTAGCTCTTTCCAAGTTATTTGACGCAGAAATTGCTTCAGTGACACGCTCCCGAAGGGCGAGTTGCCTTGGCTCGTATACTTTGTTAACGATTTTTTACTTAGGCCCACTAAGTCTTCAAGTCGTTGTCTCGTCTACAAACCAAATCATTCTCGCTGAATAAAGCACCTTGAGGTTACTTGGGTATATAAATGGGGAAGTTAACGTTTGCGAAACGCTCACAGTATACATTGCGACATGCTTCCCATCGAGTAAATTGCTGTGAAATCCCTTCATTATTTTTGTGGTTTATGTGGTTAACGAAAACGCTCACAATCAGGTTTTAGTTCAAATAATATACGGAATAATCTCATCATCTATTAGTGTTCAAAATGCTAAAATCGAAACACAGTAGAACAGACGACAGGAGGTGCTTTATGAGACACTCAACCGTACTCTTTTTCATTCTGATCGCCCTACTTATTCTCGCGCCAATGGTGCTTGGTTCGTTGTTTAATCTTGTCTCTTCATTACGCATCGGAAGCATCGAGGCGGACCCAATTTCCATCACTCATATCTACGATATGATGATGTACCGTGGACGTTAGTTTGTTTTTATAACTCTCTCTTTCACAACCGCTCTTGCCTCAAATCATAAGCGGTTTTCAATTTCACGCCTTCTTTCCAAAACCGCCACTTAAAGCCTCTAATTCAATAAAACTCACCACTTTTCACATGTGTATCGCTAAGCGATTCTTTTCACTTTAGTTTTATTGAGATTGATTTTGTCCAATCCACAAGCCTCACACGTATTAGTAATTAAATTCACAACTAAATCGGCTCGTACGTAGCGATATTGCCAGTACCTGCTTACTCTTTAACCTACAACTATAAAAAATACGCCAGTGCATTCACGCCACCAATAACAGTGAAAATCTGGAATATCAGCGCCCAAGTTAGTGAAACACGCATTCAAATTACTAGGGAATCAGTGATGAGATTAAAGAACACCCAAAACATGAGCGCAGCTTTGAGGACGGCTCTCGTCGCCACTGTGTGCTTCTCTCCCCTCACCTTTGCTGCAGAAGGTGATGAGCAATTCGAAGTCGGCAAAGAAAAAGCGAAAGTTTGTATGACTTGTCATGGTGTCGATGGCATATCGACCATTGATGCATACCCAAACTTACGCGGCCAGAACAAAACCTATTTGATTTCTTCCCTTAAGGACTACAAAGCAAGGGAGCGAACCAGTGGTCTCGCGGTGCTGATGCAACAGCAGGCCGATGCTCTTTCTGATCAAGACATTGAAGACATTGCCCACTATTACTCTCAGCTAGGCATAGAAGCTCAACCTTAAACGAGGAGCGTTCTAATGGAACAAGCAGCAACTCAATACAACACCAAAGTTGTGAAGTATTTTGTGTTGGCATCGTTAGTTTGGGCTATCGTCGGGATGATCATTGGTGTGATCCTCGCGGCACAGTTGTATTGGCCAGTACTTAACTTCGATTCTCAATACTTCCAATTCGGTCGACTCAGACCACTACACACTTCCGGCGTAATATACGGCTTTGTAGTCAACATTTTGATGGGTACCTCTCTCTACATCGCTCAACGCACCGGTCGCTGTAACCTCTTTAACCAAAGCTTATCTTGGATGGTTTTCTGGGGTTGGCAACTGGTACTCTTTTTGGCGTTAATCAGTCTGCCCGCAGGCTACACCACATCAAAAGAGTACGCTGAGTTAGAGTGGCCAATAGACCTATTGATCGTCTTAGTCTGGGTGCTCTACGCCGTGTTGTTTTTTGGCACGATTGCGAAGCGGAAAGTTGACCATATCTTCGTTGCCAATTGGTTCTTCGCTGCCTTTATCATTGTGATAGCGATGATCTTCATCGTGAACAATCTCGCCATGCCCGTCTCTTTGATGAAGTCCTATTCCGTCTTCGCCGGAGCGCAAGACGCCATCGTTCAATGGTGGTGGGGTCACAATGCCGTGGGCTTCCTACTGACTGCTGGTGTGATTGGTATGAACTATTACTTCATACCAAAAGCCGCAGACCGCCCTATTTACTCTTACCGTTTGTCTGTCATCCACTTCTGGGGCTTGGTTGGTTTTTACACTTGGGCAGGTACCCACCATTTGGTTTATTCATCGGTACCTATTTGGGTGCAAAACATCGGCATCATCATGTCACTCATTCTTTGGCTCCCATCTTGGGCTGGCGCTTTCAACAGTGCGATGACGCTGCTTCAAAACAAAGAGAAGCTCAAGTCTGACTACATTTGCCTGTTCTTCTTCTCGGCCATTCTTTACTACTGCTTGGCCACATTTGAAGGGCCTCTACTGGCGATTCGCTGGTTCAATATGCTCGCGCACAATACTGAATGGGTCATCGGCCACGTTCATTCCGGTGCATTAGGTTGGGTAGGCATGTCCGGCATTGCGGTGTTCTACCACTTCATCCCACGCCTGTGGAACAAGACAGAACTGTGGTCGAAACGACTGATCAAATGGCACTTCTGGCTTGCCCATGCAGGGGTTGCTATTTATGCCATCGCTCTTTGGGTTGCCGGTATTGGTGAAGGTTACATGTGGCTCACTCAGAACGAGAATGGTGAACTGGTTTACAGCTTTATCGAAGCCATGAACTTTAAAGCGCCATGGTTGTTCTTGCGCTTCTTTGGTGGTGCGCTCTTTGTGCTCGGCTTGTTCCTGATGGCATTCAACTTGTACAAGACCGTACGTTCTCCGTCTGTACTGGTAGCGAAGGAGGCATAAGATGAGCAAAGACTTTACGCATTCAGTAATCATCTTGATCATCACCACCGTTGTTGTGGCTTCCTTCTCTCTTGCTGTGTGGGTAGTGCCTAACATCCTGCGTACTGACGACATCGCCAAAGGTAGTTTAGCGAAGCCGTTAACCGCGTTGGAGCTTGCTGGCCGCGATATCTACATCAGCGAAGGTTGCCATGTGTGCCACACGCAGATGGTTCGTCCTCTAGAGCCGGAGACCAAACGTAATGGTCGTGCAAACAAAGAATCAGATGATATTTATGAATTCCCTAACCTATGGGGCTCAAAGCGTACAGGTCCGGACTTAACCAATCTTGGCCGTAAATACTCTGACCAATGGCATGTATTGCATCTAATTGATCCCCGTCAGGTCATTCCAACGTCCATAATGCCGGCCTACCCTTGGCTGTTCGAACAAACACTCTCGGGCGATGCAATTGGCGACAAGATGGAGACACTACGCATACTAGGGGTTCCATACACAGACCAAGAAATTTCCGATGCGCGCTTACAAGTTCGCGGTAAAACCAAAGGCGAAGCGCTGATCCGTTATCTTCAAAGCCTTGGTCAAGATACAGCACAGGAGGTGGCACCATGAGCACATTCTGGAACTGGTGGGCCGTTGCCTGCACCATAATCTTCTTTGTTCTGATGGTGGGTGTTATCGTCAAGTATTGGCGTAGCAACCACAAAGCAGACCAAGACCACACCATCGCCTCTTTTGATGGGATAGATGAAAAGGACGCGCCACCACCTAAGCTCCTCTTCGTTAGTTACGCTGTCGCGTTTTTACTCTCCGCAGGCTATTTGGTTCTGTATCCGGGGCTTGGTGAATGGAAAGGCTTGGCGAATTATGACCAAGCAGACGACAAACTTAGCTCGCCATCAACCACACTCGATCAGCAATTCAGCCAAGTAACCGACACCTCTTTGGCGGCACTTGCGCAAGATGCCGATATCGTGCGTAGCGGTCGTATGTTATTTCAAACCCATTGTGCAGCCTGCCATAGAGATAACGCACAAGGACAAAAACACTTCCCTAACCTTATCGACAAAGAATGGATGTACGGCGGAGATGATGAGGCCATCATTCATTCCATCGCGAAAGGCCGTAACGGTGCGATGCCCGGCTGGGTTGAGGTGATGAGAAAAGACGAAGTGGACAAGATTTCTTACTATCTTGCGTCGCTTAATCAACGCCACAGCAACGTACCTGAGGTGAAGATCGAACTAGGTAAAAACCTATTCGCTCAATACTGTTCTTCTTGTCACGGCGATGGCTCACTTGCCAATCAACAAACTGGTGTTCCAGATTTGTCAGACAGCGTATGGCTTCATGGCGGTAGTATTGAAGAGATTCAACACACCATCAATTACGGTTTAAATAACTTGATGCCAGCGTTTGAAAACCAACTCTCAGAACATGAAATCCTGGCGATTGGTGCCTACATCCGCAAAGTTGGCAAAGAGGAAGAGCAGAAACTCGCAGCACTTAATGCTCAATCTGTCGAGCGTGGTGAATATCTGGCACACGCGGGGGATTGCGTGGCTTGTCACAGTGCAGAAGGTGGCGAACCTTTCGCTGGCGGCCTACCGTTTGTTACCCCATTTGGCACCATCTACTCCACTAATATCACGCCCCATGCCAGTGAAGGTATTGGTGAGTATAACTATGATGACTTTCGTGATGCTCTTGTGAAAGGTAAAGGTAAACACGGCTATCTCTATCCGGCTATGCCCTACACGTCCTATCAATACCTGACTGAGCAAGATATGAAGGATTTATGGGAATTCATGCAATCTATCCCTTCGGTGGCTCGTCGTAACGATGAAAACCATATGATGTTCCCATCTAACATCCGTCTTGGTTTGCTTGGCTGGAATATCGTCTTTATGGACACCGACCCTATCGATTACAGCCTACCTTTAGAGCTTGAAGGCGCGGTGGATGACGTAGAGAAGTGGCAGAAAGGCAAATACTGGGTTGCGGGCTTAGGACACTGCTCAGAGTGCCATACGCCGAGGAATATTGCTCAAGCATTGATTCCTGAGCGTATCTTCCAAGGTAACTTGATAGACGGCTGGAACGCACCTGACATTACCTCTACGGAGCTGTACATAGGTGGTTGGGATGAAAAGACACTCAGCGACTTCTTGCACACAGGTCATTCAGACAAAGGTACTGCTTTTGCTGGGATGGCTGACGTGGTCAAGAACAGTTTGAGTTTAATGACTCGTGAAGACGTTGAATCCATGTCCTACTATCTGCTCAATGGGGACGTAAACAACTTTATTGCCGCAGATGCTATTCCTTTGGAGCCTAAAGGGTTTGATGAAGCGGCTTATCAAGAGCCAATCTATGCCACCTACAAGCAAACATGTGGAGCATGCCATGGTAACGATGGTAAAGGGCGAGATCCAATAGCTCCAACGCTCTTGAACAACGGCATAATCATGCACAGCGACCCGTTCAACACCATTGCGGTAACCGTGCGTGGCCTACAGCCAACTTACATCGACCCAGAGCGTAACTTCATGCCAATGGCAAGCTTTGAGGACATCCTCTCTGACGCTCGATTGGCAGAGTTGATTACCTTTGTGCGTAAACACCTTGGTGACCAGCAAACACCAGTCACAGCGGCTGACGTTCGTGATGTGAGGGAAACCTTGGAGGAAGCGGGTTACGCAGGCGGTCTACACACCACACCGGAAATGTACGACAGACGCGACAACAACATACATATCAAGTAACACACCACCGAAAGAAAGTGCTGTTTCGTTAAACATAAAAAAAGCCCTTTCCAACCGGAAAGGGCTTTGACTTAGTTCCCAAAATTTTTGCCGTTTTACAGCAGTTCCACCGACTGTTGAGCGATAACCCACTCTTCATTGGTAGGAATAACTAGCGCTTTCGCACCAAGCAACTCAGATGTAGCAACAACACCTGCGTTACCAAATCGAGCGTCTTCGTTACCTTTCACATCTTCAACGAAACCTAGAAGTTTAAGGTTCTTCAGGATTTCACTACGGATTGGCATTGAGTTTTCGCCGATGCCGCCAGTGAAGATGATGCCGTCGAATGAATCAAGAGCAGCAAGGTAAGACGCAATGTATTTAGACACACGGTATGTAAATACTTGGAATGCTAGAGTTGCACCTTCGTGACCCTCTTCCATCGCTTCCAAAATACCGCGCGCATCGCTTGTTAGGCCAGAAACACCTAAGAAGCCAGAAGCTTTGTTCAAAGAGTTGAACACTTTCTCTTGAGACCAACCTTTCTTAAGAAGGTACTCAATGATGCCTGGGTCAAGGTCACCACAACGTGTACCCATCATAAGACCAGACAGTGGCGTGAAGCCCATTGACGTATCAACAGACTCGCCGTTGTTAATTGCACAAACAGAAGCACCATTACCTAAGTGAACAGAAATGAAGCTAGATTCTTCCACTGGCTTGTTAATCATTTTCGCAGCTTCACGGCTTACGAAGTAGTGGCTAGTGCCGTGGAAGCCGTAACGACGTACGCCGAAGTCAGTGTAAAGTTCTTTCGCGATTGCACCAGTGAATGCGCGTTGAGGCATTGTTTGGTGGAATGCAGTGTCGAATACAGCAAACTGAGGAAGGCTTGGAAACGCTTCGATAGCAGCGCGAATACCGATAGCACCTGCAGGGTTATGTAGTGGAGCAAGATCTGCAAGTTTTTCGATTTCAGCGGTTACTTCTTCAGTAATGCGAACAGTTTGTGTGAACTTCTCACCACCGTGAACGATACGGTGACCTACAGCCACGATGTCTTGAGCCAGACCTAACTCTTCGGTTAAACCAACCAGCTTACCAATAGCGATCTTGTGATGGCTATCGTCGCCTTCGATTGCGACTTCCTTTTTCTCACCGTTGAATTTCCAGCTCATACGAGCGTCTGATAGACCAAAGCATTCGCCCAGACCACTTAGCACAGCATCGCCAGATTGAGAGTCGATTACTGCAAATTTTAGTGATGAGCTACCAGAGTTGATCACCAGTACAAACGAATTAGACATGAAATAGTTTCCTGTTGTGGAGCAGAGGTTGTAATCGCGCTTCCGCGCTGCGTACTTCTTGTTTGTGGCTTCTATTATTCAATAATTTTTTAATCTTTCAACTATCTTTTAGTAATAGTTTTTTAGTTGAACATTTTTTGTTGATCTATGACAAGTTTAGATTTTATTTGAAGACTAAAAAATATCTCTTATTACAACAAATGTATGAATAGTCATATTTGTACAAAACCAAAAGTATGAGCTACGTTGTTTAGTGGGGATTCAGAAGTTACAAACATATCAATAATTCGGAATAATAACGTGCCCACATTTGCCTTTGTATTGGTCATCATAGGTCTAATTTTGCTCTGCTGGGGATGGCAGATGACAAAAAGTATTTGCTCGAAGACAGACGTTCCGGGTTGGATCGTGTTGTTAATTTTAATCACCGGGTTCATATTTGCCTACGCGGCCTTTCTTCATGAGATCATCAACAAACCTGTTGCTTCGCTACTAGAGACAGGATTGGCGCTACTGCTATTTGGTGGGAGCATTTTTGTTGTGCTCGTTATCAAATGGAGTAACGATTCAATAAATGAGCTACACAAGGTCGCAGAGCGAGAGAAACACAATGCTGTTCATGACTCTCTCACCGGGCTCCCAAATCGAAAGTTCTGCTTTGAGCAAATCGATGACCGCATCCAAGAAGGCGCCCCCTTCTCTGTTATTCTTTTTGATGTGGTCAATTTCAAACAAATCAACGATGCGATGGGCCATTTCAGCGGTGACCTACTGCTGATTCAAATCGGACAAAGACTTCAAACAGAATTGACCGGATACGACGAAATTTTTAGAGTGGGCGGCGACGAATTCGTGATTCTCACTTCTTGTGCGGAACACAGCGCAGGCTCAAACCTCGTCGGACGACTGGACAACGCAATGTCTCAGCGTTTCAATCTCGGTGAATTTCAAGTCTCTTCTCGTGTCGTTTTTGGCATCAGTACATTTCCTTTTGATGCGGACTCAAATGATCTTCTTATCAAGAGTGCTGATATTGCAATGTACCACGCCAAGCGCAACGGACAGCTAATGGCGTTTTATAACGATGACATGAACGTTGGTGCTAAATATCAGCTTGAAATTTCATCACGTATTCAATGCGCTTTAGAAAAAGAAGAGTTTCAGCTTTATTACCAACCTTTGATTGATGCTCACACCAACCTTGCAGTCGGATTTGAAGCGGTAATTCGATGGCGTGATGGAAACGGAAAAAACATCTCACCGAATGACTTCATCCCAATTGCAGAACGCAGTAATCAAGTACACAACATCACCATGTGGGTTCTGGATCAAGTCGAGAGAGATCTATTGAGCCTTATCGAACAGGGCATTCGCTTGCCTGTACACGTAAACCTATCAGCCAAAGATTTATCCTCAAATTTACTTTTCGCTAGGCTCGATAGGATGCTTAGCGAAAATCCTAACTTTGCAAATCTCATTAGTCTCGAGATCACCGAAACGATGGCGATTGATCGCGTGCTTGAGCTCAACCCACTTATCAACCAAATCAAAGGACTGGGCATCAAAATTAGCTTAGATGATTTTGGCACCGGTTATTCTTCCCTCTCCCTATTGCGAGACTTGCCTGTCGACCAAATCAAAATCGACCGTTCCTTTTTGAGTACCGCAAGCAAAACTGAAGGCACTCGCTCTATTGTCGAAAACACCATAGCGCTCGCTCACGGCCTGGGTTACTCAGTGGTTGCAGAAGGCGTTCAAGACATGGATACACTTCACTTCTTACGCAGTCGAGGCTGTGACATCATCCAAGGCTATCTATTCTGCCCTGCTCTACCGCTAAACGAAGTCATCAGCTGGGTGAACAATCACGACGAAGAACAACATCGAATTCGACGCGCATAAAAAAACCGAGCACTTGGCTCGGTTTTTAAATTCACTTAATGGTTAAGCAATTATGCGTCTTGCGTGCGACGACCACGGCCGTGACCACGTTCACCACGGTGCGCACCACGGTGATCACCACCACGGTTGCGATCGAAACGACGTTCGCCACCTTCACGGTTACCGTTAGCATCACGGTTGCCATCACGGTTACCACGGAAGCCACCTTCGCGACGACCGCCTTCACGACGCTCACCACCACGGTTGCCGCCTTCGCGGTTGCCACGGTAACCGCCGCCATCACGACGACCACCATCGCGACGACCACCGTCACGGCGACCACCACGAGACTCACGGAAGTCATCGAAGTCACATACTACAGCACCAACATCTTGTTGACGGATACGTAGTTTGCTTAGCTTGTTCGCAGCATCTGAAGTCATTGCTTTAGGTAGCTGAACGAATGTGTGACCTTGCGCTAGCTTGATCGCACCGATAGAACCTTTACCAAGACCTAGTTCATTTGCTAGAGCGCCAACGATGTCTTTAACTTGAACACCTTGCTCACGACCAACTTGAAGCTGGTAAGTATCCCAATCTTGAGTGTTGAAGCTACGACCGCCTTCACGACCACCTTCACGGCGCTCTTTACGACGTTGCTTGTCACGCTCAATCGCTTCAACCATTGGGTCTTCGCCAATGTAGAATAGAGGACGTTTACCTTGCTGACGCTTAAGAAGCATTGCAGCAAGCATCACTGGGTCGATCTCAAGAGAAGTTTGTAGTTTCTCTACTAGCTCAGCGAATTTGTCTAGTGATTTGTGCTCTTTCTCAGCTTCCAGTTCAGCTGCTAGCTTGCTTAGACGAGCTTCAGCAACTTGGTCACGTAGAGGAAGTTGGATTTCTTCCATAGATGACTTAGTTACGCGCTCGATAGTGCGAAGCATGCGGATCTGGTTAGTGCGAACTAGAAGGATCGCTTTACCTTTACGTCCAGCACGGCCAGTACGACCGATACGGTGGATGTAAGACTCAACATCGAATGGGATGTCGTAGTTAAATACGTGAGTAATACGTGGAACGTCTAGACCACGTGCAACAACGTCAGTTGCAACTAGGATGTCGATAACACCTTGTTTGATGTGATCAACAGTACGCTCACGTAGAGACTGAGGAATATCACCGTGCAGTGCAGCAGCTTTAAAGCCACGTGCAGATAGCCAATCAGCTAGACGCTCAGTGTCTTGACGAGTACGTACGAATACGATTGACGCGTCAGTTTCTTCAGTTTCAAGAAGACGAGACATCGCTTCATCTTTCTCTACCCCCTTCACTACCCAGAACTGCTGTTGAACTTTGTCTACAGTGTGGTTCTTACCAGCAACGTCAACTGTTACAGGTTCACGTAGGAAGCGCTCAACAATGTTTTTCAGCATTGGAGGCATAGTTGCAGAGAATAAAACGCGTTGAGCTGATTCAGGAGCGTGCTCCATGATCGCAGTTACGTCGTCTACGAAACCCATGTTTAGCATTTCGTCCGCTTCATCAAGTACGAAAGTATTTACTTCGTCAAGATGTAGACGTTCACGGTTGATAAGGTCTTGAACACGGCCAGGAGTACCAACAACAACGTGTGCACCGTTTTTAAGAGCACGCATTTGATCGACGATAGATGCACCACCGTAGATTTCTAGAACTTTAAGACCCTTGATGTTTTTACCAAGGTTTTTCATTTCAGCCGCAACCTGGATCGCTAGCTCACGAGTTGGAGCAAGAACGATTGCTTGTGGTTTACGTTGATCAAGATCTAGCTTGTTTAGAAGAGGCAGAGAGAATGCTGCCGTTTTACCTGTACCCGTTTGTGCCTTGCCCAGCGCGTCAACACCTTCCAATAGGTGTGGGATTGCCGCAGCCTGAATTGGAGTTGGTGACACGAAACCCATTCCGTCTAGAGCAGAAAGGATAGAATCATTCAGAGATAAATCGCTGAATTGAATAACAGAATCTTGCATTGGGATCCTACTTAATTAAACAAAAAAACAGTCCCATATGCTCTTCCAATTCGATACTGATCCATCCAGTTACTAAATCCATTCAGACAGGAATTAGCACAGTACACAACCGCGATAAGCCATTAGGGACGACTAAGGGAGGCGGATTATTCCTTAAATGCATAAAAAAAGCTAGAAAAAATTGAATTACATCACAATTTATTCTCACTAATGGTATTATTCGCATAAATTTCCACCTCTCCCCCGATTCTCCGGAGAGAAAAGCACCAACAAGCTGTTCAATTCATCAATAATTCACAGCGAATTTGTGTGCTTTAGGTAGTAATAATAGTGCGCAATGATTATAGTGTGCCCAATTCCATTGGTAAGTTAAAAAAAGATGTTTCAAGATAACCCGCTATTAGCTCAGCTTAAGCAGCAAATCCAAGAAAACCTGCCTAAAAAAGAAGGCTCAATCAAAGCAACTGATAAAGGCTTTGGCTTCCTGGAAGTGGACAGTAAAACCAGCTTCTTCATCCCACCAGCGTACATGAAAAAGTGCATGCACGGCGACAAAGTGGTTGCCATCATTCGCACTGAAAACGAACGCGAAGTCGCAGAACCACAAGAGCTGCTAGAACAAGCCATAACTCGCTTTATTGGCCGAGTAAAAATATTCAAAGGCAAGCTAAACGTAGCACCTGATCACCCACAGCTGAAAAAGCTTTCTCTTAAAGCGAAGTTAAAGAAAGGTCTAAAACCTGATGAATTCGCAGAGGGTGACTGGGTTGTCGCGCATCTTATTCGCCACCCACTTAAAGGCGATAACTCTTTCTTTGTAGAAATTTCAGAGAAGATTACCGATTCAAACGACAAGATTGCACCTTGGTGGGTAACGCTTGCTCAAAATGATCTACCTAACTCTGAGCCAGTAGGCATTGAGAACTGGGAACTGAAAGACGACGCGGATCTAGAGCGTGTAGACATGACTCACGTTCCTTTCGTAACTATCGATGGTGAATCGACCAAAGATATGGACGATGCACTGTACGCGAAGAAAACTGAATCTGGCGACTTCGAGCTGACTATCGCAATCGCAGACCCAACAGCGTACATCACACCTGAAGACGATATGGATAAAGTCGCTCGCGAACGTGGCTACACTATCTACCTACCAGGTCGTAACATCCCAATGCTACCTCGCGATCTAGCGGACAACTTGTGTTCTCTAATCGAAGGTGAAATCCGCCCTGCTATCTGCTGTACAGTAACAGTAAATAAAGATGGTGTGATTGGTGATAACATCCACTTCTTCGCAGCCAACATCAAATCACATGCTCGTCTAGCATACGACAACGTATCTGATTGGCTAGAAAACGGCAGCTCGGATAAATGGCAACCGTCAGAAGAGATCGCGACTATCGTTCGTGACCTATACGATTTCTCTCGCGCTCGCGCTGAGTGGCGTGAAAAGAACGCAGTTGTGTTCCCAGACCGTCCTGACTACCGCTTCGAACTAAGCGAAGACAACGACGTTGTTGCGATCCACGCTGACATGCGTCGTAGCGCAAACCGCCTAGTTGAAGAGTCAATGATCACAGCAAACATCTGTGCGGGTCGTACGCTGCGCGAGAAATTTGAAACAGGCGTATTCAACACACACGCTGGCTTCAAAGCTGAGAAAATTGAAGAAGTGGTTGAACTGGTAAACCCAGAAGGTGCACTAGAGTTCACTGCTGAATCTATCGCAACACTAGAAGGCTTCGCAGCACTTCGTCGTTGGTTAGGTGAGCAAGAGACCTCATACTTAGATAACCGCATTCGCAAGTTCCAAACGTACAGCGAAGTGGGCAATCAACCTCTTCCTCATTACGCAATGGGTCTTGATATCTACGCGACTTGGACTTCACCAATCCGTAAATACGGTGACATGATCAACCACCGCATGCTAAAAGCAGTCATTTTGAACAAAGAACCTGTTCAAAAACCAGACGATGAAGTGGGCGAAGAGCTGGCTCTTCACCGTAAACATCACAAAATTGCCGAGCGAAACGTATCAGATTGGCTATACGCACGTACTCTTGCGGAAGAGCCAAGCAAACAAACGTGTTTCACAGGTGAGATTTTTGATATTAATCGTGCTGGTGCACGTGTTCGACTTCTCGAAAATGGCGCAGCGGCCTTTATTCCTGGTAGCTTGATTCTTGATAATAAAGAAAGAATTGAGTGTAACGGCGACAACGGTACCATTTCTATTGATAAAGAAGTGGTATACAAGTTAGGTGACACATTGGAAATCGTTCTAGCGGACGTGAACCAAGAGAACCGCAGCATCGTTGCAAAGCCAACCCAGGTATTTGCTGATAAGCCAGCAGCACAAGCAGAAGAAACTGTAAGTGAATAATACCGATTGAAGTTTAAAGGCGCTCAAGTGAGCGCCTTTTTTATACGTCATGTAAGAAAGATAAGAACGAATATGCCGAACATTGAGATCATTCGCTTTAATCACTTCACTGCTCGCAAAAGTGAACGCTACACCGCCACCCACAATGGCTTATATGTTGTTGAAGAAGGCTCACTCATCATTAACCAGCCAAGTGGTGAGCGAATTGAATTAAACGCCGGAGACTTCACCCTTTATAACTCCGCAGACCTACGCAGTGCCGAAGCCAAGCCCGGCGTGTTCAAAGCCGTAGCGCTAGTATTTGATATTGGCTTGTTCAGCGAGTTTAAATCTGCCCATCCAGGCGTACAGTCAGAAACAGAAGAACGCCGCTTCTACCCTTTCTCTTCTGAAAACCAATCCTCGATTGCAAAGCTTAAAGACGCGTTAATCGAGTTAGCGGACAATAAAGCACCGCAATACGCTCAAGGTCATATTGCGCTTTCACTACTATCACTGATGGTCGAATTACAGCCAGACATTCTATCTATCATTGATGACGCAAGCAGCCTCACCGCGTCTCAGAAGGCGATTAAGTACATTGAGAAGAACATCGAGAAAGACATCACATTAGAAGCGCTAGCAACGCACATGAGCATGTCTATCGCGACCTTGAAACGCAGACTGGCAGCAGAAAACCTCTCGTTCTCGCACATATTGAAGGTGAAACGCATCAATCACGCAGCAACGCAACTGCGTGTGTCACAGAAGTCGATTACTCAAATTGCATTTGAATCCGGCTTTAAGAGTGCTGCACACTTTAGTACCGCGTTTAAATCGATTTACAGCATTACGCCTAAAGAGTTTCGTAGCCAAATTGCGAAGTAACGCATGGCATGGCACGAAACGGTGACAGATTAACAGATAGAGGATTAACAGATAGAAACGGCTGTTAGTCCCAGAAACACGCTTGAGGATCGCTCTCTAATTCGGCGAGAAGCACCTCAAGCGTTTTACTCATCGGTAGCCTTTCATAAGGTACCCACACCAGATCTTCTCCACGATACGTTGGCACGTAGAAACACCAAAGCTGAGTGTTGGCATCAAACAGGATTTTAGCAATGGGAGACGTATATTCACTGTGCTGTGAATCAAGCAAGAAGTGCGCATGATAAAGCTCAACACCGTTCTCTATGGGTTCGTACAAGCATTTGCCTATCGCTTCTACCGGCAAATTGACATTGCGCCTAGCGCAGAGCGTTTGAACCAATTTGTGCAGACGACTGGTCGCCATTTGAGACACGGACATGAGCCTACTCCTGATATGTTGTTCTTAGTATATACCCAAGTACCTGAGAGAGGCAGAAATCACCATCGAGGCATGCGCTCGCTCAAGGCTAGAATAACACTCCATTTAACGACGAAAAGCTAACTGCGTCACCTCTTGTGTTTCAAATCGGTAAAAGCTGCCCTTCGCATATTATTGATAGCTATCCGTTTAAAGCGAGAGCAATCGATCATTCACTATGGATATCGATGCGCATTCACAAAAGTGTAACCTGAACGAAATATGATGAGCGCTGCTTTATACCGTATTTGGAGTTCAATATGTTACGTCTTTCTGTGGCGACCTTACTAGCCATGGCTCTGTCCCTTCCTTCTGCTATGGCAAAAGAAGTCAATATTTCCGGTTCTACCTCTGTTGCACGCGTAATGGATGTATTGGCTGAAGAATATAATAAAACGCATCCTGACGATTACATTGCCGTACAGGGCATTGGTTCAAGCGCTGGTATCACGATGGTGAACAAGGGCGTGGTTGAGATTGGAATGAGCTCGCGCTACTTAACAGAAAGAGAGAAAGGCGAAGACCTCAACGTATTCCCTATCGCTTACGATGGTCTTGCTGTTGTTGTTAACCGCACTAACTCTGTCACCAACCTTTCGGAGCAACAACTGTTTGATATCTACAAAGGTAAAATCGACAATTGGAAACAAGTCGGCGGCGCAGACCAACCCATTGCCGTGGTAACACGTGAAGCGTCTTCTGGCTCTCGCTATAGCTTTGAAAGCTTGCTAGGCCTTACTAAGATCATCAACGACCGTTTAGTATCGGACATCAACCCAAATAACCTAGTGGTAAACAGCAACAGCATGGTTAAAACCATTGTTAACCACAACCCACACGCTATCGGCTTTATCTCCGTCGGCTCAGTGGATCGCTCAATAAAAGCGATTCAGTTTGAAGGTACTGATCCAACCGCAAGCAATATCGCCAACCACAAGTACAAACTGGCTCGTCCTTTCTTAGTTCTGTACAAAGTAGATGGTTTGGATAACGCAGGCAAAGAGTTCGTGAAGTTCCTGAAATCGGAACAAGGCCAAAAAGCGATTGCCGATTACGGCTACACACCCGTGAAAAGCTTTAACCAATAAAACGCAAACATAAAAAAGAGAGCCAAATCCGGCTCTCTTTTTTGTTTGAATCTTTGAATTCGATTAGAAGTGCAATTGAATCACTGAAACAACCACTGCACCAGGTCTACGCACACCTTCGATTTCTACTTTGATTTCACGCTCGATCTCAAGACCTTTCTTAATTGGCGTGATTTTAGTTAGCGTACTTGATGCACGAACGTTGTTACCCGCTTTCACTGGGTAAGGGAAACGCACTTGGTTCAGACCTAGGTTCACCACTAGCTTCGCCGTTGGGAACATTGGGTTTTCTGGATCAACAGAATCGGTCAACTTAGGCAGAAGTGCCAACGTAAGGAAACCATGAGCAATCGTAGTCTTAAATGGAGACTCTGTTGAAGCACGCTCTGGATCGGTATGAATCCATTGCATATCTTCAGTTACCGAACCAAATTGGTTGATACGCTCTTGAGATACATGAACCCAATCACCCACATGGATCACTTCGCCCACTTTCTCGCTTAGCTCATCAAATAGAACTTGCGCTTCAGGTTTTAGGACAATTGGATCTGGTTGAGAAATGACTTCCTCATTCACAGCAGGTTGTTGGTGATCACGTACTTTAGAAAAAAGAAAGCTGCTTTGTGCTCGACCTAAAAAGTCACCCCAATAATCGCGTAGCGTTGGAGACATCCAATTCATAAACTCTGATTGGTGAGCGGAAATCGCACCAACTTTGTCTTTAAATAGATTCGTGACTTTCATAAAAACCCTTAGATAAATTCAGCACAACTGGCTATACCAGTTAATTTTGAATTAGTTCACACTATGTTGCAAACACTTTCGGGCGAACACATGTTTACTCAAAGTCATTTAGTTCTTATTTTTCATGAGGATACCAATAAAACACTATTTTATTAAGTAACTACAACATAAAGTAAATACTCTACAAAATGCCGTAACAATAGTCCTTTTGGGCATTCCATCGCACTACTTCCTTCTTTAACTGTGACCACAAAACAAGCAATCAGTTCTTTTTCATTAAAACAATGCTTTACAACGTTTCTGCCTCACCCTATTATACGTCCCGAAACGGAGAGATGGCTGAGTGGTTGAAAGCACCGGTCTTGAAAACCGGCATACGTTAATAGCGTATCTAGGGTTCAAATCCCTATCTCTCCGCCACATTTAGAAAGCCTGTTGAGAAATCAACGGGCTTTCGTCGTTTTAGCATTTTGAAAATTAAGGGATTTCTAAATCCCTAGTCGTGTGCGACCCCAGCACTCCGCCACATTCCAGTAAAAAGCCCGCTAAGAGATTAGCGGGCTTTTTCGTATTTCAGTGCTTTAAAGGGATTAGCCCAAATCCCTCCTTGAATGCAAGCCCAGACTAGGCGTCCCCGAACTCCGCCACATTAAGAAAGCCCGTTGAGAAATCAACGGGCTTTCTTCGTTTTGAATCTTGTAAAATACAGAGCTGCTTATTCCTTAGTGGTTTTCTCCCCCACTACATACTCTTCCCTTTCACCTTCTTCTAGATTTACTGACCAACTCCGCAGTTATAGCAATAGACGAAAAAATCCGCACATCAATCCGTTCTATGCAGACTCAAGACTTGTTATAACTAAGAGCAACATAACAATAAATCATGGAAGACAGACACAATGCCGATTCAATTTCATCAGCTCACTGCCAACGCAAACACCTCTACCCTTTCTATTGACGATTGGCGGATTGAAACCGGGGAATCTTGGGGCATATTCAGCTCTGAAGGCGATATAGGTTCAATGCTTGGTGACTTGTTGTGTAGTGAGATAAAACCTGAATCTGGTGAACTGAACATTGATGGTTACCGGATTGCTCAAGTATCTCTCTCCGAACAACAACGACTGTTGGAACTAGAGATAGAAAAAGACGACACAGACTTTCTCGACCGTATTGACCAAGGCAGTTCCGTTTATCGCTTGATTTATGAAGCTTGTAAAGATGAAGCCCTCACGCAAACTCTGATTGAAGACCTCGACTTATCGCATCTAGCAGAAAGCGGATTCAGAGTGCTATCAACGGGTGAAACACGACGAGTCATGCTTGCAAGAGCACTCGCGGTAAAACCTGATCTGGTATTGTTAGACAACCCCTTTACCGGTTTAGATGTCGCGCACCGTGCGTCATTAGCAACGTATCTCCAGACACTCTCTCAATCGGTGCAAATGCTGATTACCTTCTCCCGTGAATCCGACATGCCCGACTGGATAGAACGTATTGCGCTGTTCAATGGTGGCAAGCTCGATAGCACCATGGACAGACAGAGCTGGGATCAGCACCCTATCATTGCACAGATAAAAGCGCAGTCAGAAAAACAAAGCGAGGAGATGATGGCGCTGATTCGTCAGCATCAGCACTCGACGCATTTCGACAACCCTATCTTTGAGTTAAAGAACGGTAAGGTGGAATACACTGAGAAAACCATTTTCACCGATTTGAGTTGGCGTATCGATAAAGGTCAACACTGGCAAGTTAAAGGCCCAAATGGCTGCGGGAAAAGCACATTACTAGGCCTTATCTTTGGTGATCATCCCCAATGTTACAGCAACGACATCCACATCTTTGGTAAAAAGCGTGGCAGTGGCGAGACCATTTGGGAAATTAAGCAGCACATTGGCATGGTATCTTCGGCGTTACATCTCCAGTACCGCGTGAACTGCAGTGCATTAGAAGTGATTCTGTCGGGCTTTTATGACTCCATTGGACTGTATTCTCAACCAAGCAAAAAAGAAATCAACATCGCGAAAGAGTGGCTGACGATTCTCCATATGGCGCAACACGAGAAAACCTCCTTTAAGCGACTAGAGTATGGTCAACAACGTTTATTGCTGATTGCTAGAGCAATAGTGAAACAGCCTACTCTGCTGATTTTGGACGAGCCTTACCAAGGCTTAGATTACTTAGGTCGAGTTCTTGTGAAAAATACACTAGAGCTAATCGCGAAAGAAAATCTAAGCCAACTTCTCTACGTTTCCCATTATCAAGAAGATGGCTTAGACAGCATTCAAAACTATCTTGAGTTTAAGTTCGATCAAGCGTCTCAATGTTACAAGGGGCACATCGAATAAACGTCTACTCTCTATTGCCAACCACTTCGGCATAAGGGAGTGGCTTGGCATAGAAGTAACCTTGATGAATGTTCACCCCTAGCGCTTTTAAGTGGTCCGCTTGCTCTTTTGTCTCTACGCCTTCTGCAACCAACTCAACACTTAAATCGCCAGCCAGCCTGACTATGGCGTGTAATACAGACGAATTAACACTCTCAATCCCAATAGTGTCGACAAAGCACTTATCGATTTTCAAGTAATCGACCTTCATGTGCTGTAATACAGCTAAGGCGGTTTGCCCTGTACCAAAATCATCGATAAGCACTTGAATGCCGTGGACTCGCAGAGCAGCGATATGTTGAATGGCGTTACTGTCTATCAACTGCCTTTCGGTAATTTCAATCCCTAATTCGACGTTGTGTTGTTTTAAAGTACGATGAATGTTCTCAATTTTTCTTATCACATGGGAATCAGACAAATAACCAGGCGGTACGTTGACGCCCAAATGTATCGACTCTTCCAATTTAACTTTTGAGAAGTCTTCGCAGGCTTTATCCAACACAAAATCGGTTAGGCTTTCTACCAACCCACTCTCTTCTGCCACAGGTACAAATTCATCCGGTGAGATAAAACCTCTCAGTTTATGCGGCCATCGAACCAATGCCTCATAACCAAAGACTTTGCCTGTTTGAGCATCCACTTGAGGTTGATAGTAGAGCTTCAATTCACGCTTTCTGATTGCTTTTTTAAGCTCAGAGACCATGTTGCGCTGTGGATCGATAAAGCGACGGACGAGGAAAATGAGGAAATAGAAAACCAATAAAATAGGAATGGAAGACAGTAAGTATGAGAAGCGTTGTTGCTCGACGTAATAGTCACTGGCCTCAATTAACCCTTCATAATCGAAACTGGTGGAGTGGTTGAGCGCAACTTCGTTCTCACCATCTTTCGTCGAATTCATTGGTGCAGACTCATCGCCAACAAAAATTGCAGTCCGCTTAAGTCTCAGGTCATTACGGTAGCCTATCGTAGCACCAAAATAGTCTCGGTCGACAATCGTGACCGCTTGGTATTCTGGTTGAGCTTCACTCTTAGTGCTCAAGAACAAAACCTGATCTGGATAACCATTTACATGACCAAGTGACAAAGTCTCTGGGCGATACATTTGGATATAGTCATCCGCGGGACGGGATATCGCGCCGAGCTTTGATGAACAGATAATCTGATCGCCTTTTACAATCAGCATCTCATCGATGTTACGTTCGAACATCAAGTTTTGTTGTAACACTTCACAGCGCTCAGGACGCAGCAATGCTGTGCGATTCTCAGTTTCAATCTGATGAAAGATCTCATCTGCTACTTGGATGTTCTTATCGAGAATATGGTCAAGGTTTCGTTGAATACTTTGATGCGCTAAGTAGAGCACTTCTGCCGCAACTAACGGTATAGGCAGAAGAAAAATAATGGCTTTTTTCAAAAGCTCTTTCTTTATCATTTAAATATTGTCTCTTCTGAATAAAATTAGGTAGCGAAAGAGTAAGTAATGCCTTTATATCAACTACTTATTAAGACTCATTACTAAAAAGCACGACCACACCAATCCATTGATTGAGTATGGTTAACAAAACACAAAGCAGCAAACATAACAATGACTTATTGATATGTGGCTCATTTCAGAGACGGAGTGTATCAACTTTCCTTACCCAAGCGCGATCCGTTAAGAGAAATTCACACAAAATTTTCCTATAGACTCTCTATTTTCAGCACTGCTGCTCGTCTGGTTGTAGCGTTTTTCGTATTGCGTAAACGCGAATGGCCTCCTATCCCAAGACAGACGCGAACCTTTGGGCTGAGACAAACAAAATATTAATAGGCCACTTTCTCACTCTATGAGAATATCCATTTCTAATTATTTTCCTTTTCTCAGCTATTAAGAATTATAGTTGTTGCCTATCCATTATCACGTTACAACACGCTCATGATGACAAACAAAGCCAACGCTAACCAAGTCAATGAAAAGGCGCTGCAATTGCTAATGCAAGTCGCAGTTAGTCAATTCCCAGTCTCTGCGAAAACGCTCAGTGAACAACTGAATGTGCCTTTAAGTAGTCTTTACCGACACTTGAAGCTACTCAAAGAGTGGAACTTGATCGAAGAAAGCGTACACGACAAAACTTTTGTAGTTGGTCCTGCCGCCCTGCTGTTAATGCACAGCTATGAAACCGCTCAACACGGTTTGGATATGGTGGAGACCATTCTTGCTCGATTGGTTCAACAAACGGGTGAGATGGCGGCTTACATGGTGCCTTCTGGCTATCGTGCGCTTTGTGTCAGACAAAAAGAAAGTATGCAGGCGCTTCGATGCAGCTACGTCCAGGGTCAAAGTCAACCATTGCTTCGTGGCGCCTCATCTAAGGTGATGCTGGCTTTCATGCCTCAAAGCCGTTGCGAAAAAATCTTGCGTCACTTTGGGCAAGATCATCGCCTCAGCGAATGGGAACAAGAGCTTAGCACCATCCGTAAGAACGGATACGCTGTTAGTACATCAGAAATCGATCCTGGTGTATCTGGCATCAGTGCCCCAGTCATGAAAGGAAGTAAATTGATTGGTGCGGTCTCGGTGATGGCTCCGGCTCACCGAGTCGAGAAGGATAAGCAGCGTATCATTTTGCATGTGTTGCAGGCAGCGAGGGCGTTGCCGCCAGAAAGGTAATTCACCATGTTGAGCTTTTTCAAACGTTACAAACTTCATCGAGCGAATAAATCAATCCATCACTACCCTTTTTCTTTTATGACGGTATGTGAACATTTAGCCCCGATGAGTCATGGAACGTTTGAATTAGCTGATCAGAGTCTTGAGAATGCCAGTGACTGGCTTTACCAACAGCATGACCAAGGCTCTGCTGCAAACCTTGGTCACTTTTCTCATCATCAAATTGAAACCGGCGACTTTCAAGAAGCATTGAGCTTGTCTCTCTCACGTCACTCAGTACCCGTCGTTTTGTCAAATTGCACCGAGGCGATGTTATCCATGCTGCCTGTTGTGGTCAGCAACAATGACGAAGTTGGGATCATCCATATCGGTCACAAGATGAATCTTGACCCAACACTCGAACCACGCGTCGGTTCTGCATTCCATTTTGCCCTCTCGCGATACCAAAATGTCCGTTTGTTCTTTGCAGGCACAAGCGAACAAGACACAAAACAAGAAGCATGGGAATACGCAGAGGATCAAGGCTGTGACTGGGTAACAGACCGTGAGTTTACATTCCGTTTCCGAAGTCATTTGAAGCAGCAAGTCGGCAACTATCTTGATCACTGTGACCAAATCATAGTGTCGATTGATTTGGCCTCATTGCTCACTAAGAATCACCTTGATGGCACACCAGCACTAGATATTCAGATGGTGCTGCGTATGATTCGCTTGTGTTTAGTATCAGGAAAAGTAAAAGCGATTCAATTAGTCGGAGACCGAGATCGCCTTGTGTATTCCAAGCAAACTAAAGCGATTCTTGAAGAGTTGTACCAAATTGCCCCCTTGATTGACCACGCAGCTTAACTTGTTTTTAAACGGATAAAGCCACAGCCTTGTTGTGGCTTTGCCTTGAACACTCCAAATCACTCTTTTTACTTACTTTCTAACAAATTATTCCACCAAAAGTGTGACGCACTTCAGCCCAAGGTATTGAACTAAGATCACATTCAAGGTCTAATGCTTACATATGAACTTGGTACAACATACGAAATAAAAAACAACCATAGTTCAATAAGTAGGCGTGATAAAAAACATTCGCTAAATCATATTCTGTGAGTCCATTACTCACTTTCGCTTGGTGCCATTAAGTTCCACTAAATTTAGGACACTTGATGATGCGCTTTTTCAGCATTTTAAGTACAGCATTACTCTTCCCGGTTTATGGTCAAGCAACGACTTATGACATGGCAGATATTGCACAACTCAATCAAATCTGTAGTTCAGCAACTGGTTTTACCATTGAAGACGGCGGCAAGACTTATTCGTGTAACGGCAAGGTAGAATTACCTGTCGGGCATTCGATTATCTCGTCCCTATCTAATGCAAGAGTTACTCTAAAATCCCATGCAGGTATGACTTTTCAAGGCAGCAACCAAATTGGATCTGCGGATAAACCGATAGACCTTACTGTTCCAGCGGCTGCAATCAAAGTGTTAAACCAAGATGCCAACAGTATTGATGATTATCGCGCAAAGCACAGCATTATATTCGGTAACCTCAAAGCCTCATACCCTATGTCAATCAAAAACTTGCTGTTAGAAGGTAAGATTGATCTTACAGGCTCTGCTTTAACGGTTAACGGCCAATACAACTCCATTACCGGAGATATCGTCACTCATAGTACAACTAAGCTAACCAACACAAACGTATGCGGGAATGTCGAATCTAATGGCCACTTGTTCAAGATGGATACCTTGAATTCATTAACCAAACACTATGTTGTTGGGGATATTGTTGCTCACAGTACCTTAGAGCTAGATGGTGTTACGGCTTATGGCACGATTCAATCTAAAGGCGCTTCAGCCACGATCGGTGGGGCCGTTTATGATACGGAAACTTCAGTTAAGTACTTTCAAACACTTAACTTTATGGCTGATACCAAATTATGTGGTGACGTATTAAAACTACCAGCGGTACCAGGCTTTTCTCAGATTATTAACGGCTCACCTCAACGCTATTGTGGTATTGGGTTATCTAGTTGTGACTATGCTTCTGATGTGTGTCCTATCACCGCAGAAGACATCCCAATATGTAGCATGCTTCCACCAACCGATGATGACTTCGACCTTGTCGTCACACCAACAGAAGACATGGCGTTAATGTGTGGTGATGAGCTGCCTCAGTTTACTGTAACCACAACCAACAATGGTGAAGTCACCAGTGCTCAGGTGTTAGCTTCCCTCTCTCACCCAGATTTATTCACACTTGAGATGGTTGAAGGCAAGCAGAAGATTGATGCTTCTAACTTCATCTCAAAAGACGACGGTACGTTAGTCGTCAAAGTCGTACCTAACGATATCGACGCTATCTCGCTCGATGTAAACTACACCCTTAGCTTTACAATGGTCGATGACACAAACAAAATGCTGACTGTGCAGTTTATGTTTACGCCATATATGTTCGAAGCCTACGCAGATGACCTAAGTAGCCTTAAAGAAATTCACGTCATCGCAGGTAAATCGCAGACCGTGGACACGCGCTTGTTGGCTTGTGCAACTACCGGTGAGCAAGTCATTGCGGCCAATTATGATGGCAAACCGCAAATCACTCATCCTCTGATCAAACCCGCAGGTGGCAGCGAAGGAAACTTCAGTTACTCTGCAGAGTTCAAAGACGGCCTCTCTAGCCATGGCTTGATTACCAATGAATCAGGCTTGTTCTCCGTCAGGCTCTTCGATACTTTCGAATGTACAGGGTTTAAGGAGTGTCCAGATGAAGGTTCGGTAGAGGTTGAAGGAACATTTGATGTGAAGTCACGACCTTGGACGTTAGCCATCTGTGATGGTTCAACAGCACTGACCTCTGGTACTTCCGAAAGTGGACCTGGCTTTATTGCTGCTGGCGAACATTTCTCTCTCACAGTGAAACCGATCGTCTGGCAAAGTGGTGGCTCATTAAGTGGAGAAGTTAATACAGACAGCTACTGCAGTGCGGGGGTCACTCAAAACTTCATGTTGGAAGATGCGCCTGCAGCCAGTATCGTTTTAAGCAGTAAGCAAAAAACACCCACTGAGACCGCAGATCAATCCGAGAAGTTACTAGAAAGCACATTGTCACTTACTCGTAGTCATACCGAGAGCGAGAACTCTCAATACACCTTCTCCGACTTGTACTGGGAAGAAGTTGGTAGCTTGAAGATTAAAGCGAAATTAGACAGTCAATATTTAGATATGACAGTCAACACAGGCTATCGAAATGTTGGCCGCTTTTACGCTAAGTACTTCAAGGCGCGTGAAGCCAAATGGACATACCCAACAAAGCAAGACTTCATTTATATGAATCAGCCATTTGAGCGAGTGAGTTATGACGTGGTCGCACTTAATGCAAAGAAAGAAGATATTCAGAACTACGTGCATTTCAATGCCAGCCTTCGTGAACATTTTCATTTAGGTGAGCTAAGTAACTACGTTAATCGCTTTATTCCACCAGCTGCTAACTCAGTCGAATGGAACTTGGTTGGCGATGCTAGCGTTGGCACTTTCACTATCGAAAAAGATGCAGGTAATCCGAATTGCGACAATAGCCCTTGCTGGGAGAAAGATGAAACAGACGGAAAATACCCTGATGGTCCATTCAACAAAGACTCTAACTCTACCAAAAGTAAAATTGGTTTAGCGTTTGTTGAAGAGGTTGATGAGATAGAGTTCTTTGACGACCGCCATATATTAGCGCAGCAGCCAGATATCCGCTTTGGCCGACTCAACTTTAAAGACGTTGGTGGCAACCAAGGCATGACCATCAAAGTCCCGCTCGATGTAGAAGTATGGCAAGACGGTCGCTTCGTGACCCACTTTGAAGACAGCGCAACCACAGCAAATGGACAACATCATACACGCACGCCAATTTGGTCTAACTCTCCTGCTGATAACACCTTATTATCCGGTGAAGGAACCATGCTTGCCGGCAGAACGTATGACATTGTCGCGAGCCAAACCGACTCAGCACGAGAACAAGTTCGTTTTCATTTAGACTTGAGCAGCACAGGCAATAACTTACCTTGGCTCAAGTACAATTGGGATAAGAGTGACGCGGACGAAGATAACCCACCGACGGTAGTCACATTCGGAATTCATCGTGGGAATGACCGCATTATTTATCGTGGAGAGCCCAACTTCATTGGGATGAATTAAAAGCTTATCAACACAAACAAAAACGCCCCTCTCGTGAGGGGCGTTTTTATATTTTGTTTGTTACTTAGTTGAACGACGCGCTTTCAAGCGTTTAACCATGGCTAGGCGGCGCTCTGCAGAACCTTGGTCTGTTGCCGATTGGTTCGGGTTGTTACGGCGGCCTTGGCGGTTCTTGAATGCAGGCTTTGAGTTTAGCTTCTCAATGTAAGATTCACGCTGTTTTGGCTCGTAACCTGCCAGCTCGATACGACGGATGTGTTGTTGAATTAGATTTTCAACCTGCACTACCGTTAGTTCTTCTTCACGGTTAACAAAAGAAACGGCATGACCTTGTTTACCAGCACGGCCCGTACGACCAATACGGTGAACATAATCTTCTGCAAGGAATGGCATGTCGTAGTTCACTACGTGCGGTAGGTCTTCTATATCCAAGCCACGCGCCGCGACGTCTGTTGCCACCATCACGCGCACTTTGCCTGTTTTGAACTCTTCTAGAGCACGACGGCGAGCACTTTGAGCACGGTCACCGTGACAAACTACCGCTTTAATGCCATCCAGTTTCAGCTCTTTTACTACGTCGTTTGCGGTTTCTTTGTAGTTCACAAACACCAATACCTGCTTCCAGTTTTTACGACCAATAAGTTCAGAAAGCAGCTCTGTTTTACGTTCTTGATCAACTGGGTAAAGTACGTGAGCAACGGTTTGTGCTGTTGTGTTCGCACGCTCTACTTCGATACGCTTTGGCTTACGTAGAATATCTCTCGCTAGTACATTCAGTTGGGTAGAGGTTGTTGCCGAGAACATCATGATCTGTGGATCGGTGTCCACATCTAACATTATTTTACGAACGGCATTAATAAAGCCCATATCCAAGATTCGGTCAGCTTCATCAAATACAAGAAATTCGATGTTTGCTACTGAAACGTTACCTTGTTCAATGTGCTCTTCTAGACGCCCTGGTGTTGCAACCAAAATATCTACACCGCTCTCAAGAGCCGAAATCTGAGAAGACATTTTACGACCACCAAAGATCGCAGCAACAGAGAGATTCGTGTACTTAGTGTATGCTTTGATGTTATCTGCGATTTGTTCTGCTAATTCACGAGTCGGAGCCATAATAAGTGCGCGCGCTGTCTTACGAGAAGCATTACGCCCACTATCTAACAAACGTTGAATCATTGGCAAAGAGAAGGCTGCGGTTTTACCCGTACCTGTTTGTGCAGTAGCGAAAATATCATGACCTCGACGAGCCATTGGAATCGCCTTCTGTTGGATTGGCGTTAACTTCTCATAACCGCATTCTGCCAGTGCTTTAACCACTTCTGGCGCAAAACCTTGAGATGAAAATGACATTGAGCGTATTCCTTAAACAAACCACTAGATAGCTTTGAAAATTTAGCCGTGCACTATACCCGAATTCAAGTGATTTATCTCACTTTTTTATAGCAAAATAGCATTACCAAAAGCGAATTCATCATATCTAAAGCTCAGCACGAAGCGCTCTTGCGGTACAATTATTCCTGTATTGCTTAACAAACACTCCAACCTATGCTAAAAGGCAACTTAGCGCTCAGACGACACCTCATGTGAACTGTTAGCCTTTGAAAAACTCAGAATGAAGTCTATAGCAAAGGCGTTAAGGACCATAATGACGAATTAACCTCGCTGCGAGTTTAAACACTACGTGACACACATCTAATTTTTGAATTTATAATTAAAGAAACGTAACAATCCGTCGTTAAGTAATTAAGAAACATATGTTCATAAGACACAAAGTAGTGTCTTATGAAAATTTACAATAAATTCTACCTAAGATAGGGGCTTTTTATCTTGGTATTTATATGGAGTAACGTTGCTATTAGCAACAACCGACAACAATACAACTTAAAAAGTATTGTATTAAATTAAACCTAAAAATATAGGTATACGGGATCACTGCATATTGTAGTAACTCCCTAACTTTAACTTGCACAAAATAAAAACATAAGTGCAATTAAATATTAGGTATAATTATGAAATATTTAACTTTAGTAACACTACTACTCTCATCCTACACCTATGCTGTAACGGTTACCTTTACCGGTGTCGTTGGAGGGCTTCCCAAATTTGGGACCCCAACGCACTTTAAAGTTGAAGGAAGCAAGGTTTCATGGACAAATAGCTCAGGAGAAGAGTTAAGTTCAAAACATAGCGGAAGTAACCATATTTTCTATTTAGCAATAGATGATGATACTAATAAGAAAATCGTAACATTTTCGATATAAAATGGAAATCGGCTTCTCTTGGGAAGCCGATTTATTTTCATTTCAACTTTTAAACATAATTAAATCTCTATTTAATTATGCTTGTTTACCTTCACTGCCGTTGCTTTAATATAAATGAGATTAAGCGTTCTCACTCACAATAAGTTGAAACTCTACAATTTAGCCTTCTCCTAGTTATCACCTATAACAACACTTCATAAAAGTCAGATAAACTAACTTTTGCACTAAGTAACCTGAACTCGGGATAAAAATAGAAGTGAACTAAAAGCTGGCTCTGCGATCAGATCTTTCGACCAAGATAGAACAATCGCAAGAGAACCAGCTATGCATAAACTAGTAGAATTATTTTGCCATGTCGATGACTTTTGTAAGGCTTTTCTACCTCAATGGCAAAGGCTTCAACTTGAAAACGGTGAACGTAAGCGGAACCGCAAAGGACGCATGTCTGAAAGTGAAATAATGACCATCATTATTGCTTTTCATATGTCACAGCAACGTGACTTCAAGAACTTCTATCTTGGCATTATCCATCGATATCACAAGCGTGAATTTCCTACACTATTGAGTTACACACGTTTTCTTGAAGTAATGCCGTCTGCGCTCGTTCCTTTGAGCTCTTTCTTTACCCATGTGAAAGGAGAGCCTACAGGTATTGAGTTCATTGACTCTACTAGCATCAAAGTCTGCCATAACTTACGTATCCCAAGACACAAAGTGTTTAAAGGGACGGCTGCACGAGGGAAAGGAACAATGGGCTGGTTTTACGGCTTTAAACTGCACATCATCACGAATCACCTTGGTGATATTGTGGCTGCCAAACTCACATCTGCAAATACTGATGATAGGAAACCAGTGCGAGAGTTATCAAAGGGACTGCTCGACAAACTGTGTGCAGACAAAGGCTATATCAGCAAAGCGCTCACCGAAGATTTAAAAGAAGATGGTATTACGTTGATAACAACACACCGAAGGAACATGAAGCCAAAAGTCCTCGCCGCTTGGGATAGAGCGATGTTGTCCAAGCGGTTCATTATCGAGACAATAAATGACCAACTGAAGAACATATCCCAGTTTGAACATTCTCGTCATCGTAGCTTACACGGGTTCATGCTGAACCTGCTTGGCGGTCTAATAGCTTACTGTTTAAAACCAGAAAAGCCATCACTCAATATTACCAGTACTAAAAAGTCAGGATTAATGGCGATGTCTTAAACCGATCTCAGGTTAAGTAAAACACTAACTAGCTCAAGTCGTTCGTAAGCACTAGTCTCAGACCGCTTCTTTATTCATAAATTAGCATTTTATAAAATCTTTTTTCATAATGCCTACCACTTGATAAATATCAAACTAGTTGTGCATTTAAAGGCATACACTGCGCGCGTTTCAATCAACCCAATCAATCTAACTATAGAGAATAGAATCATGAAAAAATGCTTGTTGGCTCTCGCAATGGTTTCTTTAAATTCATACAGCGCAACAGCGACGATTGGCTGGTCTGGCGTCGTACCTTCGATCGCTCAAGTCCCCGCTAATATTACCGTCGAGAAAGAAACCGTACACTTTGATCTTTACAGAAAACATATCGAGTTATCAGTAACTAACCTGACAAAGGATCAAATCATCATCGATGAGGCGAACCTTCCTATGCTGGCCTTAGACCTATAATCCGCTTGCCAAGGAGTGGCTGCCTATCTTCTTTTTCGTCACTTTAATTCTCATCCATAATCTCACCAAATTTGATCATCTCCGTAGTCCGGCCGTCTTACATACTGATAGTAAAGAACCGTGATGTCTCATCACTTCAGTCAATAATTAGCATTAAAGAACTTTTTTGATTGGTCGCTATAAAGATGTCACATAAACAAGGAAGGTTATCATGACAAAGAAAATATTATCGTTAATGCTAATCACCCTCTCATTCAACGTGAATGCAGCAGGCGCTTTGATGAACTGGTCAGGACAAGTGAAATCGGTTGCTACATCCCCTACTAACGTCGAAGTTAAATCTGGTTATGTTGATTATGACCTCGACCAAAGTCATGTCCGAGAGAACTTGCAACTAAATAATCCAAAATCAATGGAGAAAGATCAGTTGATCGTCTTCGAATCAATGGTACCGATGTTATCTCTGGCACTTTAAACATGAGCACAGAGTCTGTGCCGTACACCGAAGGCGTATAAATCTTTCCCATTCTTCATACGCCTTCGCCTTCTCATTCTTGCTTCAAATAAAGAAGTATTGATTTTTGCCTGCTTTCTTCGCCTCGTACATTGCCATGTCGGCCTGATGCATTAACTCTTCTAGAGTGCAATCTTGCCCTTTTGTGTAACAGCCGCCAATCGTGGTTGTCACTTGATGGAAGGTATCAGGTAACACTTCAATTGGGTCTTGAATCAATTGAATCAAAGACGCCGCATAGTGCTCAGGGTTTTGCATATGTTCTTGAGAGCTCAACAAGATGGCGAACTCATCACCACCCAAGCGTGCTAGTAACGCTTTACTTCCAAATATACGATTCATGACAGATGCAACATGCTCCAAGGTTTTATCCCCCGCGGCATGCCCATACTCATCATTGATGAACTTGAAGCCATCAAGGTCAAGATAGACCAAACAAACCTTCCTCCCGTTTTTAACACTCTGCGATATGGTTTCTGTCGCACCAGTTTGAAACGCTGCTCGGTTCAAAAGCCCCGTTAGACTGTCATGATGAGCCAAATGATGAATGCGTTGGTTGTCTACAAATGCACGAAGCTGAAAACGCGCAATAAAGTAAGCCAGAATAATGCTCATGACCACGCCAACTTGCATTAGCCATTTGCGCTCATATTGTGAACTGGCGATTTCTTTCCTTTCACTGAAATCGACGTAAGAAACCAACTTCCATGCCGTCGAACTGTTCTCGCTGACGTGATAATCCTGAAAGCAGTATGGATTTATGCGGTCTACGGCACCAAAAGACTCAATCGTCATAATACCTTTATCAGTTTCAATCTGCCCTGACAGCGTATTACGAATTTGTTCCGCCAAATCTGGAAACCTATTGTAGATCGTCTCATCACTTCGATGATCGTACATAAACGCAAATTCAGTATCGCGATGTTCTTTGTTAAACAAGAAGTAGCCGTCTTTATTGAGCAACATGTAGTTGGTGCCCATATCAAGATTAAACAGCGCCATACCTTCCATAAGGTACTTCGCAAGATAGTTAACCATAACGATCCCGCGCTTTTTTCCCTCCTCATCGAAAACAGGTGTGGCTAGACGAATCATTGGCTTAAGCGGTACTTCAATCTGACCATGCTCGACGTTCAGATCTAAAGGCGATACATAGATTTTTCGACAACCTAATTGCAACGCTTTATTGAAGTAATAACGGTGACGTTTATTTTGTAGCTGCTCTTCGGGTACAACCTGAGAATGTCCGTCATTAAAGTTGATACGAACCACTTCATTGCCTTCCAAGTCTAAGTAACGAAGTTGCTCATACACTTCTTTTCTTTGACTAACGGCCTCCAAGATAGTGCTCAGTCGCGCCAGTTCTGCTTCCCTTTTAGCTTCAGGAAGCAGCTCAACCATATCGTACACTTGCCTTGCCTCCATAATATCGGAGAGCAAAGCGGTTTCTCTTACAACAGAGCCCATCACCCACTCAATGTATTGTTTCTTACCCTCTAGAAGCGCTTTTTGTTGAACACGAATATTGCTCTTCTCTGCTTCTTCTGACGCGGACTTGTCGTAATGGATAATGGCACCAAATACGGTGACGAGCAGAAAGAAAATCGCGACAAAACGCAAACAAAAGAACTTCAATTCAGAGAAAGTAAAGGCAGGATTCAAGTGGTCTCCGGTTTCTTGTTGTATGAGAAAAGCCGGCGATTATAGTGATACAAATCACATATATATAGATTTGACACGATGATAGTTTTCTATCGTCTCAACAATGAAAATTTATAGAAAAAGACCCAAGCATCTGCTCGGGCCTTGTTTGAAATTCATTCGTGCTTATTCAGCAATGCCACAAAGTTTGAGTAGGATCGCTTCCAACTGATCCCAAGGCATCAATTGTGAGTCAATCACTTCGATGCGAGACTCAAAACCTTCTAAACTCATCTGATTTACAGATACGATGCCATTCGCAACATTGAATGCGTAGCAGCCTTGGTCAGTATTCATTACGGCTTTGATACGCTCTGCCGTAAGATCAGACAACATTGAGAACAGTTGGTCGAAGTTGAAGGTGTACTCTGCGCCGAACAACCAACCACAGCTAAAGTAACCCTGCCCTTTGTTCTCTTTACGGATAAAGGCTTCACCAGGAGGCAATTGGAATTGTGGCTCTTGATGCGCATGGTCGTGATGATGAGCTTCAATGTGGGAAGATGCACTGCCGTGTACGCGTTCGATATCCAAAACTTCAATTGGTAGGTCACCATCATGAATCAGTTTGCTGAACACTTTAGAAGGCGTTTGATCCGTTACCCAATCGTTGAACACATCAATGTCATGGCTGGTACACAGGTCAACCTTGCTACCGATAACCACATCAGCGCTGTCTAATTGATCAACAAAGTTCTTGTTTGAAAGATACTTTTCGTCACTTAGGTTACGTGGATCCACCAGCGCGATCGTTGCTTTAAGATCAACGTAAGGCAGGTACTGTTCAGACGTTAATGTCGCAACCACTTGCTTTGGATGCCCTAACCCCGTTGGCTCGATAAGAAGGCGATCTGGCTTTTGACGTAACAAAGCCGTGATACCAACAGACATAGGAACGCCCGCTGTACAGCACATGCAACCACCCGGAACTTCTTTAATCATCGCTCCTTGGTCAGTCATCATCGCACCATCGATACCTATCTCACCAAACTCATTCACTAATACAGCCCAGTTTTCGTTTTCTGGTTTGTTTTTCAGTAAGTTCAGAATAGTTGTGGTTTTACCGACGCCCAGAAATCCCGTCAGTATGTTGGTAGGTACTCGATGTGACATGCTTTTCTCCGACAAGCTTGTGCTTTAAATGCTTTGCCAAAGTATACGGAGAATGTGACATGCTTCAACGCTTTTTATCGCGAGGGTCTAAGCCTTTATGCAGTGCTTTCGCTTTGGTTTGTTGTGATTGCTGGTAATAACCGAATGCATCCGCATTTTTAACACCAGAGAGGTGCATGCTGGTATGAATCACGCAGGTAAAGAATGCGACAATCGCAACGAGGATAGGAAGTAGTCCGAGGGTGTTTTCGAATTTTAGAGCGGCAATAGCCAAAGCGAAAACAACCGCAGAGGAAAGGGCAATGATCTTACTTCTATTGCTTTTCATGATAGTTCGCCTTTTTTATTGAACGAGAGTTCAAAGTGAATACATGTGACTTTTCACTTTATAACTCGATGCTACTCCTTTCATAACACACAAAATTTGAGCGACTTAACAGATACAAAAACACCGAGCTTGAGGGTACTCGGTGTTCGTCTAAAGGTTTGAAGTTGCTTGTGTATCAACAAATTTGGCCAGCGGTGACTGCGATGTCAGATTCGTTGTCAATCGCAGCTTGAGCTAATAGCGCTACCCCTTCAACAATAACATCCAACGACATGGTTGGCTGGTTGCCTGAAGCATCTTGTTCTGGCAAAAGAGGAATATGCACAAAGCCATGACGTACTGATTTATCACGCAAGTAATGCTGGATACCATAAAACAGGTGATTGCATACAAACGTCCCTGCCGTATTTGATACTTGGCATGGAATGCTCGCGTTCTGTAAAGCGTTTGCCATCGCCTTGATGGGCAGCGTTGTAAAGTAAGCGTCTGGACCATCTTGAACCACTGGCTCATCGATTGGTTGATGACCGCCATTATCAGGAATACGGAAGTCGTCTACATTGATTGCCACTCGTTCTGGTGTAATCGCAGCTCGTCCCGCAGCCTGCCCTACTGTGATGACAATGTCTGGTTGGTATTGCTCGATAGCCTTAACCACGGTGTCAATGGATTCATAACGGGTTACTGGCACTTGGCAAATCACCACTTCACCACCGTTGAGCTTTTTGCCTTCTAATCGTTTTACCGCTTCTAATGCAGGGTTGACTGACTCGCCACCAAATGGTTCAAAACCGGTGATTAACACTTTCTTCATCAATGTGACTCTTTGTAATTATCGTTCGACTTATGATTGGAATTCGAATTTACAACAATTTAGCGTGATAACGCCAAGCATTATTGTATGCAAATCCTTCCTTGGTTTCTGCAAGCAACTTAGGTAGAGTACGCGACCATTGAATATCGACAATTCGAAGAGATTGAAGACGATGAACATTGATAATCACGTAATCGAAACATTGGAAGAGCTAGAAGCTTTCCTACACCTAATTGAAAGTGGCGCACTGGGTCTTGAAGGCGTAACAGGTGTCGCATTGGCTACAACCAACACCGATGGCCGCCCTTTCGTCGCTGTATTAGGTGACCAACACCAACTCATTATGGGTCGCTGGGTTTCTCAGCACGTTTACGACAACGGTAAAGACATCGTTCGTAACGGCCCACAACGCAAACATTAATTCGCGTTTCTGACCTGTCCTGATATGGGTTGACATTTTTAGTTAAAAAGCTCGCTCAAATAGCGAGCTTTTTTTATGCCATTTGTAAGTGTATTAAGCGCATTCCTACAACGCTCGCCTGCTTTATAAGCTATTGTTCAAAAATAAAAAATAAGCTTGTCAGCATGGTATCGAGTCGTGACATTTTGCTGACAAAACCATACTAGAAACTCCTAGAATTTATCTCGGAGGCGATGCTAATTTTCGTTTCCGGACACCATCGCAGAGCAGTTATCCTAGTTGCTCTGTTTGCCCCGTTTAGCCCGCTTGACAGCCTTGGACTAAACGGGGCTTTTTTTATGCCATTTGTAAGTGTATTAAGCGCATTCCTACAACGCTCGCCTGCTTTATAAGCTATTGTTCAAAAATAAAAAATAAGCTTGTCAGCATGGTATCGAGTCGTGACATTTTGCTGACAAAACCA